>NZ_JACHFN010000006.1 GCF_014201885.1 Deinococcus budaensis
CGCCCACGAACATCTCGACGAAGTCGCTGCCACTGATGGAGAAGTAGGGCACCTTGGCCTCTCCAGCGACGGCTTTGGCGAGCAGGGTTTTGCCGCTGCCGGGGGGGCCGACGAGGAGGACACCGTGGGGGATGCGGGCGCCGAGGAGGTGGTAGCGCTCGGGGTGGCGCAGGAAGTCGACGACTTCCTGCAAGTCTGCCTTGGCCTCGTCGCAGCCGGCCACGTCCTGAAAGGTCAGCTTGATCTGCCCCTCCGAGACCACCGCCGCCTTCGACTTCCCGAACTGCCCGGCGGCGTCACCTCCCCCGCCGCCCCGGTTGCGAAACAGCAGCAGCAGCAAGCCGACGATCAAGAGGCCGGTGAGCAGGCCGCTGAACAGCGCCAGCAGGCTCAGGCGCGAGGTGGGCGCGTAGGTGACCTCGACCCCGGCCTGTTGCAGGCGCGAGAGGGTGATCGCCGGATCGTTCGCCAGGGTGCGGGTGCGGTACGGGGTGCCGCCGGGCCGACCGTCTTCGAGGAGCACGGTCAGCAGCGCGGTGTTGCCCTGGTACTGAATCTGCGCGCTTTGCACCTGCCCGGCCCGCAGCGCCGCCGTGAAATCGGTCAGGCTGAGTTCGTCCGCGCGGCTGCGTGGACTCAGGGTCACGACCAGCAGCAGCACGGCCACGACCGCCGCCAGCCCCCAGCCCCAGGCCCCGCGCTTCATCGGCGGCTCCCCAGTGGCCCCGACACGGCCAGCTCCCGCACTCCAGGCGTCATGCCCCAGTGTAGGCCGCCCCCGGCGGGAAACTTTGGAAGAAGAGTCGGCATGTGACGGACCAAGCGCGGCCTTGAGTCTCCCTTCAACCTGAGTGCATGGCGCTCAAGTCTATTGACTGTTGAGAACTGTAGGCTTATGCTGTCAGGAGTTCAGAACTGCTGTCCTCCGGGCGGCAGAATCCCATGCATTCTAGGAGTCAACATGCCCAAAGCCGTCGGAATCGACCTCGGAACCACCAACAGCGTCATCGCCGTGATGGAAGGCGGACGTCCGGAAGTCATCGTGAACGCCGAAGGCGCGCGCACCACCCCCTCGGTCGTGGCCTTTAAGGGCGACGAGCGCCTGGTCGGGCAGATCGCCCGCCGTCAGGCCGCGCTCAACCCGCAGGCCACCCTCTTCGAGGTCAAGCGCTTTATCGGCCGCCGCTGGGACGAGGTCAAGGAGGAAGCCGCCCGCAGCCCCTTCCACGTCAAGGAAGGCCCCGGCGGCTCGGTGCGCCTGGAGGTGAACGGCAAGGACCTCGCCCCCGAGCAGGTCAGCGCCGAGGTGCTGCGCAAGCTGGTCAACGACGCCTCGGCCAAGCTGGGCGAGAAGATCCGCGACGTGGTGGTCACCGTGCCCGCGTACTTCGACAACTCGCAGCGCGAGGCCACCAAGCAGGCGGGCGAGATCGCGGGCCTGAACGTGCTGCGCGTGATCAACGAGCCGACTGCCGCTGCGCTGGCCTACGGCCTGGAGCGCAAAGGCAACGAGACCGTGCTGGTCTTCGACCTGGGCGGCGGCACCTTCGACGTGACCATCCTGGAGCTGGGGGACGGCGTCTTTGAGGTCAAGTCCACCTCCGGCGACACCCACCTGGGCGGCGCGGACTTCGACCAGCGCATCGTGGACTGGCTGGCGGCCGAGTTTGAGCGGGAAAGCAACTTCGACCTCCGCAAGGACAAGCAGGCCCTCCAGCGACTCATCGAGGCGGCCGAAAAGGCCAAGATCGAGCTGTCCAATGCGTCGGAGACCACGATCAGCCTGCCCTTCATCACCTTCGACCCGGACACCCGCACCCCCATGCACCTCGAGCGCACGCTGACCCGCGCCAAGTTCGAGGAGCTGACGGCCGACCTGCTGCGGCGGGTCCGGCACCCCATCGAGCAGGCCCTGGCGGACGCCAAGCTGAGCGCGTCGGGTATCGACGAGGTGATCCTGGTGGGCGGCTCGACCCGCATCCCGGCGGTCAAGCGCATCGTCAAGGAGCTGACCGGCAAGGAACCCAACGAGTCGGTCAACCCCGACGAGGCCGTGGCGCTGGGCGCCGCCGTGCAGGCAGGCATCATCCAGGGCGACTCGTCCCTCGGCGACATCGTGCTGGTCGACGTGACCCCGCTGACGATGGGCGTGGAGGTCAAGGGCGGCATGATCGCCCCGATGATCACCCGCAACACCACCGTGCCCGCCAAGAAGACCGAGATCTACACCACCGCCGAGAACAACCAGCCCGGCGTGGAGATCAACGTGCTGCAAGGCGAGCGCCCCATGGCCGCCGACAACAAGAGCCTGGGCCGCTTCAAGCTCGAGGGCATCCCGCCCATGCCCGCCGGTCGCCCGCAGATCGAAGTGACCTTCGACATCGACGCCAACGGCATCCTGCACGTCACCGCCAAGGAAAAGACCAGCGGCAAGGAAGCCAGCATCCGCATCGAGAACACCACGACCCTCGACAAGAGCGACGTGGAGAAGATGGTGCGCGAGGCCGAGCAGAACGCCGAGGCCGACCGCCAGCGCCGCGAACGGGTCGAAAAGCGCAACAACCTCGATTCGCTGCGGGTGCAGGCCCTGGCCCAGATCGAGGAGAACGCGGGGGCCAGCCAGGACGCCAAGGACAAGCTCAAGGCCGCCGCCGACGAGGCCGAGGAAGCCGTGCGCCTCGACGACGACGCCCGCATCGAGAGCGCCCAGAAGCGGCTGGAAGAGGAACTGCGCACCTTCATGACCGCCGCGCAGCAGGGCGGCCAGGGGGGCGGACAAGGCGGCCCCGAGGGCGGCGCGCCGAAGCAGGACGACGACGTGATCGACGCCGACTTCAAGCCCGCCGGGTAAGGCTGGCCGTGCGGTAAAGCATCTTCCGGGGGAGAGGACGGCTCGCGTGGCCCCCTCTCCCCCCCTCTTCTCCACACCCCTATCCTCAAGACATGTTCAGAAGGCGAGGCCCCCCCATGACCCACGACAACGACCTGAAAAACGAGACGACCCCCCAGACCCCCGACGCGGCCACCCCCAGCGCTGGCCCGCGCGCCGAGAAAAAGACCATCGACGCGGAAAGCGGCCTGGACCTGCCCGACGCTGAGACCGACAACATGGACGAGGACGCCGAGCTGGAAGCCGGTCTGGAGGGCTTCCCGGGCATGGACGAGGGCATGTTCGCCCAGGTCCAGGAGATGATGGGCAAGCTGGGCCGGGCCGACGAGCTGGAAAAGGAGAACGCCGACCTCAAGGGCCGCCTGGGCCGCCTGGCCGCCGACTTCGAGAGCTACCGCCGCCGGATGCAGGACGAGGTCGCGGAAGCCGAGAGCCGGGGCGTGGCAAAGGCCGCCGGGGAACTGATGCCCGTCTACGACGACCTCGACCGCGCGGTGACGATGGGCAGCGCCGACCCGGCGGGGCTGATCCCCGGCGTGCAGGCCGTGCAGGCGACCGTGCTGCGCGTCTTTGCCGGGCTGGGCCTGGAACCCACCGGCCGGGAGGGCGAGGCGTTCGATCCGCAGTGGCACGAGGCGCTTCAGGTCGTGCCCGGCGACGAGGACGACCAGATCGTGCAGGTCTACCAGCTGGGCTTCCGTCAGGGAGGGCGCCTGGTGCGGCCCGCCCGGGTGGTGGTCAGCAAGAAGGGGTAGGGGTTCGCGGCCCAGCGGCCTGGAGAGGAGGTGTGATGGTGGCCTACAAGGATTATTACGACGTGCTGGGCGTGCCCCGCAGCGCTTCCGACGGCGACGTCAAAAGCGCGTACCGCAAGCTCGCCAAAACCTATCACCCCGACAAGAACGCGGGAGACGAGAAGGCGTCCGAGCGCTTCAAGGAGATCGGAGAGGCCTACGCGGTGCTTTCCGACCCCGAGAAACGCAAGCTGTACGACCAGTTCGGCCACACCGGGCAGGTGCCGCCGGGCGCGTACCCGGGCGGGGCCGGGGGCGGCGGTTTTCAGGGCGACTTCGCGGGCTTCGACCCCAGCCAGTTCAGCGACTTTTTCCAGGGCCTCTTCGGCATGGGGGGGCGCCGGGGGGGAGCGCCGGGCGCGTACGGAGGCGGCGCGGGCGGGCAGGTCAACATCGAGGACCTGCTGTCGGGCATGGGCGGCTCCCAGGGACGGCGCTTCGTGCAGAACGTGGAGGGTGAACTCCAGGTGACCTTGCAGGAAGCCTTCGCCGGGTCCGACGAGGTCATCAACGTGGACGGCAAGCGCCTGAGCCTGCGCGTTCCGGCCGGCACCCGCGACGGCTCCCGCCTGCGCCTCGCCGGGCAGGGACCGGGCGGCGGGGACGTGCTGCTCACCATCCGGGTACTGGAAGACACGCGCTTTGACCTGAGCGGCGACGACGTGACGACTACGGTGGACGTGCCCGCCCCGGTCGCGGCGCTGGGCGGGGACGTGGCGGTGCAGACGCTGAGCGGCACCGGCCACCTCAATATTCCGCCCGGCAGCAGCGGGGGCCGCCGGATGCGGCTGCGCGGGCAGGGCTGGCCCCGCCGGGACGGCACGCGCGGCGACCTCTACGTGCGGTTGAACCTGACGGTCCCCAAGCAGCCCAGCGACGAGGAAAAGGAACTGTACCGCCGGCTGCGCGAGTTGCAGAAGTAAGCACGCTCAGCACGGGGCCGCCGGTTTGACTCGGCGGCCCCTTTTTCGCTGCTCCCGGAGGCTTACTGGGGGTCGGCGCTGGGCTGGCTGACCCCTTGCAGGGCCGTCTCGTCGGCGCTTCCACCCGTGCGCACGGCGAGGTCGCCCAGGCTGACCATGCCCACGACCCGGCCGCCCTCGGTGACGGGCAAGCGGCGCAGCTGGCGGTCGGCCATCTCGCGGGCGGCCTGCTGCACGTCGGTGTCGGCCTCCATGGTAAAGACGCTGCCGGTCGTGTAGTCGGTCACGGCGGTGCCGTAGTCGTGCCCGTAGGCCACCGCCCGGACCACGATGTCGCGGTCGGTGATGATCCCGCTGGGGTGCTCCCCGTCCATCACCAGCACGGCGCCGATGTCCTGTTCCAGCATCAGGGTGGCGACTTCCTTGAGGGTGGCCTGGGGGTCCACGGTCACGAGGCCGGGGGTCATGATGTCGCGAAGGGTCGGCATGCGGTGACGTTACTCCGCCGCGCCGCCGCCCTCGGTGGGAGGCAGCTAAAGAAGGCGGGGGAAAAGGAGGCGCGCTGGCCCCCTCTCCCCCCCCCTCCCCCAAAGCTGCTGAACGCTCAGCGCATCAGCCAGTCGAAGCTGGTCTTGATCAGCACGTTGCGGCTCTGCGGGGTCAGGCCTTCAAGTCCGAAGCCCATGTTGACCGTGCGGTAGCGGCCCGCGTCGTTGATCACGATGGCCCCGGCATTCTCGCCCGCGTTCTGCGCCGTGACGCGCGGCCGCTGGGTCTGCGGCTGACCGCCGAACACCTGGTTCAGGATCGAGCCGATCACGCCCGCCGCGAGGCGCTCGACCAGACCGCGCGGGTCTTGCACCTTCTGCTGAGCGCGGTTCCTGTTCTGGTCCACCCGGATGCTCTGGGCGCTGATGGTGCCTGCCGTGGCGTTGGCGCTGCCCCAGGAGGCGGCGACCTGCGAGCCGCCGAGGTCCGCGATCACGTCGGGGTAGTACTGGTTTTTCGCGCTGCCGTCGGCATTGAGGGTAAAGGCCGTGTTGCCAAAGGCGCCGCGCGTGACGAACTTGGCGTTGCCCGAGCTGTCGGCCACGAAGCGGGTCTTGAGGGTGCCGGTGTAAAAGCTGCTGCCGCCGATGTCATACCCGATGTCCTGCCCAGCCACCAGCAGCCTGCCCCCACCGTTGAGGTACTGGGTCAGGGTGTTCTGATCGGCCGCCGTGAGGGTGTTCTGGTACTGCTCGCCCGTCGCCCAGACCACGATGTCGGCCTTTTGCAGCTCGCTCAGCGGCACCGCGCCCTGGCTCTGCACGTTCCAGACGAAGGCCCCGCCGGAAGCCGCGTTGGCCTTGAGGGCGTCGCGCAGCGCGTTCGTCACGTCGGCGCCCTGACCCATGTCGTCATCGACCAGCAGGACGCGGGGTTTGGCCCCACTGGTGGGGGGCTGGGGGGCAGGCGCGGGCGCCGGGGCCGGAGCAGGCGCCGGGGCGGACCCGCTCTTGATGAAGCAGCCCTTGCGGACGCCCACGTAGGGATCCTGGCCCCACTCGGCCACCGTGCAGTTGAAGCTGTCGTCGGTGCTGGTGCCCAGCACGTAGCGCCCGTCGGTGCCGAAGGCCACCTGCTTGTTCAGTGCGCCCGTGCATTTGCCGCCCTCGACCGCGCAGAGGGTATATCCGGCCGGCCCGGTGGGCTGGGCGGCGGGAGGAGCGGGCGTGGGAGCAGGGGCGGGTGCTGGGGCCGGAGCGGGCGCCGGGGCTGGGGCCGGAGCGGGTGCCGGAGCCGGCTGGCTGCCGCCCGCGTTCACACCCAGCTTGCCCAGGGCGCCGGGCACGCTGATCAGGCCGTAGCCCACGTTGTTGTTCTTGCTGCCCGCGTTGCTGGCGCTGGTGTACAGGGCGTTCTTGACCGCGTCCACGCTGGTCCCGGGTTTGGCACTCAGCATCAGGGCCACCGCGCCCGCCGCGATGGGGCTGGCCTGACTGCTGCCGCTCAGGGCACCGAACTGCCCGTTCGGAAAGGAACTGGTGATCGCCACGCCGGGCGCCGCGATATCGGGCTTGACGAAGACGCCGTTGATCTGCCCCTGCCACGCGACCGGACCGCGGCTGCTGAACGACGCCACCTGCCCGTTCTGATCCACCGCGCCCACGCCGACCGCGTCGGGCAGGTTGCCGGGGCTGCCGGTGCTGCCCGCCGCCGGGCCGAAGTTGCCGATGGCGAACACCGGGACCACCCCGGCCTTGAGCATGTTCTGCACCGGGGTGATGAACTCGTCGTAGGTGCCGGGAATGCCCAGGCTCATGTTCACCACGTCGGCGCCGTCGTCGGTGTCCGCGTTGTTGTCGGGGTCCAGCACGTACTGCATCCCGGCAATCACCTGCGCGAAGGTGCCCTCGTTGTTGGGCAAGACCAGCGCGCTGATGAGCTTCGCCTCGGGCGCCACGCCCACCGTCTTGCCGACCAGCAGGCCCGCCGTGTGGGTGCCGTGGTTGGTGGTGTCGCGCGCCGCGCCGTTCGTGCGGTCGCCCTCGGCGTTGAACTCGGCAAAGGCCGCGATCCGGCCCGCGTACTCGGGGTGATTCGGGTCCAGGCCGCTGTCGAGGTGCCCGATGCGGATGTTCTGCCCCCGGAAGCCCGCCGCCCAGGCCTGGGGGGCGCCGATCTTCTGGAGGTGCCACGGGGTGCCCGTGGGCGCCGAGGCCGCGCTGAGGGCCGCCGCGCGGGGAATCTGCACCCGGAAGTTCTCGAAGACCGCGTCCACGAAGGGCAGCGCCGCCAGCGCCCGCGCCTGCACCGGGGTCATGGGCAGGTAGATGCTCTGGTCGAGCCACAGCTGGGTCGCGCGGCCCGAGTTCAGCGCCTGACCGATAAAGCCCGCGCTGGGGCCAAGCTGGGCCAGCCGCCCGGAGAGCTGCTGGCGGGCGGTCTTGAACAGCGCCCGCCCGCGCGAGGTGTTGGTGAACTTGAAGCGCACGATCACGCCGACGTTGGTCTGGTCCCCACGTTTGGCGCGCTCGAGCAGCGTCGGCGAGATGGATCCCGCGCCCGCCGTGGAAACGCCCCCCAGCGTGAGCGCCGCGCCGAGCAGCAAGGTGGCCCTGGTCTTGATCATGAGGCCCACCCTAGCGGCCCGCCCGTGACGCCCCCTGAAGCCCAGGTGAGGACGCCTTGAGCTGAGGTCAGGGCCGCGTCAGCCTGATGGGGGGGGGCGCAGGCGGGTGCCGTCAGCGGGTGTACTGCAAGATCACGCGGCCCTGGCTGGTCGCGCCGCGCAACATGCTGAAGCGGTCGTAGTCCAGCACGAACTGTCCGCTGGCCAGGTGCAGCAGGCGCAGGGTGGCCTTCACGCCGTTCTGGGTGTAGGGATTGTTGCCCCGGATGTTCCATTCCAGGCCACTGCGCACAGCCAGGCGGCGCTCCTGATCGGTCAGGGGAGTAAAGGGCTGCGGGCGACCGCCGAAGCCCTCGGGCGTGCGCAGTTCGCCGGTCGTCAGGTCGAGGACCAGGCCGCGCAGCACGCCGCCCAGCCCGGAGGCGTCCCCGAACTTCAGCCGGTTGCCCTCACGGGTCAGCGGCAGCTTGAGCCGCTTGCCGACTGGCGCCAGCGACGACTGGAACACCAGGTAGCTGTCGAATTCCGCCCGGCTGATGCCCAGCCGCTGGTCGTACTCGGGCAGCTCGCCGCGCGCGACTTTGGTGAGCGCCGCGCGCAGGGCCTCGCGGTCGCCCCCGAGTTGCGCCACCCGCTGCGGCAGCTCCACGGTCAGGCCGCTGGAGCGCCATTCCATCGGCTGCACGCTCTGACCCGGCTGCGGCAGCATCGCGGCCATGCGCGAGGGCCACCCGGCGGGCAGGGCAGGAATGCTGGGCGCCGCCCGCACGCTGGCCGACATCAGCGCCGCCCCACTGAGGGCAGCCACGGTCAGGAGAGAAAAACGGACGGCCCACATGCCGAGCGGAGCATACGGCGGCCCGGTGAGAATTCCGCCCGCCTCTGGCCTCACCTGCCCTGAGGCGGGCGTCAGGGACCCGTCATCTGTGAGGGGGGGTCGCGGGGGGGCAGAGGCGGGGGAGCTGGGCTGCTGGCAGAGGTTGGCCCTGGGACGCGCCGCGCTCAGGCCTTGCCGACGCTCCCGAGCACGCCCAGCTTGTGCTCGACGATGGTGCTCATGACCTCGCGGGCGGGGCCGAAGAGCTTGCGGGGGTCGAACTCCTTGGGGCTGGCCTTGAGGACCTCGCGCACGCCGACCGTCATGGCGAGGCGCAGGTCGGTGTCCACGTTGACCTTGGCGATGCCGTGCTGGCAGGCGAGTTGCAGGTCCTCGTCCGCGATCCCGGCGGCCTCCCCGATCTCGCCGCCGGACTCCCGGAAGCGCAGGATAATGTCGGCGGGCACGCCGGAGGAGCCGTGCGCGACCAGCGGGATGGAGGTCAGCTCCCCGATCTTCTGGATGCGCGCCTGGTCGATGAAGGGGCGGCCCTTGCCCTTGTAGGCGCCGTGACTGGTCCCGATGGCGATGGCGAGGTAATCGGTGCCGGTCTGCTCGATAAACTGCACCGCTTCTTCGGGGTCGGTCAGGAAGGCGTCTTTCTCGTCCACGACGATGTGCTCCTCGATACCGCCCAGGCGCCCGAGTTCGGCCTCCACGGAGATGCCCATCGCGTGCGCGGCCTCGACCACCCGGCGGGTTTCGCGGACGTTGTCCTCGAAGCCGTGGTGCGAGGCGTCGATCATGACCGAGGTAAAGCCCATCCGGATCGCCCTGAGCGCCGACTCGTAGGACGAGCCGTGGTCCAGGTGCAGCGCGACGGGCACGGTGGCCCGGGTGGCGAGGTCGATGACGATGTTGGCGAGGTCCTGCCCGCCGTACTTGATCGCGCCCTCACTCATCTGCACCATCACGGGCGAACGCAGACGCTCGGCGGTGTGGATGATCGCCTGGGTGATCTCCATGTTGTTGGTGTTGAACGAGCCGACACCGTACTTGCCTGCGCGGGCGGGAACCAGAATGTCATTGCCGGTCACGAGCATGGGGGGGGCCTCCTTTGGCGGGCTTCACTCTAACGGGATTGCCCCGTGTCCTGCCTGCGCGCGGCTATGCGGGACGCGGCCCGCCCGCCCGGACCCGCCGCCGTCAGAAGGGGGAGGTAGGATAACCCCATGACCACGACCACTCCCACGCTGCCCCCCGTGGACTTCGCGGCGCGGCTCTCGGGCCGGGCGCAGCGCATGACCGTGAGCGCGATTCGCGAACTGCTCAAGCTGACCCAGCGCCCCGACATCATCTCCTTTGCGGGGGGCCTGCCCGCGCCCGAGCTGTTCCCGCTGGCGGACATCCGCACGGCGGCAAATGCGGTGCTCGACCGCTACGGCCCGGCGGCGGTGCAGTACGGCACCACCGAGGGGCACCTGCCGCTGCGCGAGTGGATCGCCGCCCGCACCCCCGGCCTGACGCCCGCGCACGTGCAGATCGTGACGGGCAGCCAGCAGGGGCTGGACCTGCTGGGCAAGATCTTGATCGACGAGGGCGACGTGGTGCTGGTGGAGGCGCCGACCTACCTGGGCGCGCTGCAATCCTTCCAGCCCTACGGCCCACGCTACGTGGACCTGCCCACCGACGAGCACGGCATCGACGTGGACGCGCTGGAAACCGTGCTGAAGGCCACGCCCGCCAAGCTGCTGTACGCCATTCCCAACTTCCAGAACCCCACCGGGCGCACCCTGAGCCTGGAGCGCCGCCGCCGCCTGGTCGAGCTGACCGCCCAGTACGGCGTGCTGGTGCTCGAAGACGACCCCTACGGCAAGCTGAGGTTCCGGGGCGAGGACCTGCCCAGCCTCTACGAGATCGCGCTGGAGCTGGCCGGGGGCGATCCCGAGGGCAGCCACGTGATCTACTCGGGGTCCTTTTCCAAGACGCTGGTGCCGGGCCTGCGCGACGCCTGGGTGCAGGCGGCCCACCCGGTCATCGAGAAGCTGGTGCAGGCCAAGCAGGGCGCCGACCTGCACACGCCGATTTTCAACCAGATGATCATCACCGAGCTGGTGGGCGAGGTGCTGCCCCGGCAGGTCGAACTGGTGAAGAAGGCCTACGGCGAGCGCGCCCGCGACATGGTCGCCCGCATCGAGCAGCACTTTCCGGCGGGTGTGGACTTCACCACCCCGGAAGGCGGCATGTTCCTGTGGGTCACGCTGCCGGAAGGCCTGGACACCACCGAACTCTTTCCGCGTGCGCTGGAGCGCGGCGTGGCCTACGTGCCGGGGCGCCCCTTCTACGCGCGGGGCGGCGGGGCCAACACCATGCGCCTGAGCTACTCCAACGCCACGCCCGCGCAGATCGACTCCGGCATCCGGGCGCTGGGCGAGACCATCCGGGGCGCGCTGGACTGAGGGAAGCGCGAGACGGGCCAGCGGGACGCGGGAGAGGGCCTGGTCTCTCCCGCGTCCCGCTGGCCCCGCGTACTATCATCGGCCCCGATGACTGCCTCCTCGCCGCTGGCCGAAGCTCCGCTGGGCGTGTTCGACTCGGGCGTGGGCGGCCTGAGCGTCCTGGCCGAGCTGCGCCGGGCGATGCCGCAGGAGGACTTCCTGTACCTGGCGGACACCGCGCACGTGCCTATCGGCGGGCGGCCCGACGCGGAGATCCGCGACCTGACCGCGCGGGCGGTGGCGGCGCTGCACGCGCGGGGGGCCAAGGGCGTGGTCGTGGCCTGCAACACGGCCTCGGCCTTCAGCCTGTCGCACCTGCGCGAGCGCTACGGCCCGGCCTTTCCGGTGATCGGGCTGGTGCCTGCGGTCAAGCCCGCCGTGGCGGCCACCCGCTCGGGCGTGGTGGGCGTGCTGGCGACGCCCGGCACCCTGCGCGGCACCCTGCTGCGCGACGTGATCGAGCAGTTCGCCGTCCCCGCCGGGGTGCGGGTCCTGACGGCCGTGAGCGCCGAACTGGTGCCGCTGGTGGAGGCCGGGCAGGCTGGGAGCGAGCGGGCGCGGAGGGTGCTGCGCGAGGTCTTGACACCGCTGGCGCAGGCGGGCGCCGATCAGCTGGTGCTGGGCTGCACCCACTACCCCTTTTTGGCTGAGAGCATCCGCGCGGAGTTCGGGGACACCTTCGCGCTGGTGGACAGCGGCGCGGCGGTCGCGCGGCATACCCGGGGCGTGCTGTGCGGGGCCGGGCTATGCCGGGAAGGCGGGGAAAGGGGGGGGGTCCGCTACCTCGTGACCGGGAACCCGGCGGCGGCGCGGCCCGTGATCGAGACATTGGTGGGCCGGGGCAGGCACAATGTCACGGTGCAGCAGGTGACCACTTGACTTCCCTCCCCCCCCGCCCGGGTCTTCCCCTCCGCGAGGGCCGCGACCTTCTGACGCCCCGGCCCCTCTTCGTGGAGCGCGGCATCAACCCGCACGCCCCCGGCAGCGCCCACCTGAAGCTGGGCCGCACCGAGATCCTGGCGACCGTCAGCATCGAGGACAAGCCCGCGCCCCACATGCGCGGCAAGAAAGAAGGCTGGCTGACCGCCGAATACGCCATGCTGCCGCGCGCCACCACCGACCGCCAGGCCCGCGACCGCAACCTGCAAAACGGCCGCCGCCACGAGATCCAGCGTCTGCTGGGGCGCGCGCTGCGCTCCTGCATCGACCTGCGCCACTTCCGCAACCAGACCCTGTACGTGGACTGCGACGTGCTGGTCGCCGACGGCGGCACCCGGGTCGCCAGCGTGCTGGCCGGGTACGCGGCGCTGCACGACCTCTCCGACCGCCTGATCCACGCGGGCACCCTGACCGAGTGGCCGCTGATTCACGCGGTCGGCGCCGCCAGCATCGGCCTGATCGGGGACGAACTGCGGGTGGACCTCGACTACGCCGAGGACAAGGTCGCGCGCGCCGACCTGAACGTGGTCGCCACCGCCGACGGCCTCCTGATCGAGGCCCAGGGCGGCGCCGAGGAAGGCCCCATCACCCAGGCCGAGTACGTGCGCCTGCTCACGGCAGGCGTGGAAGCGGTCGGCGGGCTGCTGAAAGACGTTCAGCGGCAACTGTGAGCAGGCCCGGCCGGGCGCCGCAGCGGCTTTTCCGGCTCCCGCGCCCCCCGTATACTTGCCGCATTCACCAGGAGGCACCAAGCATGAGCGTGACGGGATTTATCGGGCGGGCGCTGCTCGCGAGCATCTTTATCAAAAACGGCCTCGACCACCTGCGGCAGCCGGAACCGATCGTGCGGGCCGCGCGCGGAGCCGAGATTCCCGAACCCGAACTCGCCGTCAAGGCCAACAGCGCCGTGATGCTGGGCGCCGGGGCGATGCTGGCGCTGGGGGTCGCGCCCCGGACGGCCAGTGCGGCGCTGGCCGTGAGCCTGATTCCGACCACCGTGATCGGCCACCCTTTCTGGGACCGCGAGGGCCGCGAGCGCCAGCAGCAGCAGACCCAGTTCATGAAGAACCTGGCGCTGTTCGGGGCGCTGCTGGCGGTGGGCAGCCGCCGCTGAGCGGCTTCCGGCGGTTCAGCCTGGGCCGCCGGAACACCGGGCCGAGCTGAGGCGGCCCGCCCCGGCTGGCCTCACGGTCTGGAGCCACGTCTCACAGTTCCAGCCTGCCGGGCGTGCGTGCCCCCGCCGGAATCGCGGTGACCAGCACCTCGGACTTGCCCGTCACGAAGACCTTGAAGCCGCGTTTCTGGAGGCCGCGCCGCGCGTCGGTCACGTCCGCCGCGAGCAGGCTGAGGTCGGGGCGGGCGAAGTTGCGCACCCTCGCGCCGTAGCTGAGCGTCCCGTCGCGGTAGCGCGCGTTGGGGTACCCCAGAATCAGGCCGCCCGTGGGCGTCAGGTGCTGGCGGCACACGGCGGCCAGCAGCACGTCCTGCCGGATACTGGGGCTGTGCAGCAGGCTCAGCGCCAGCACCAGGTCGAACCTGCCCAGCTGCGGCGCGGGCAGCGTGGTCACGTCGAAGGCCCGGAAGGTCGCGGCGGGGTGCTGGGCGCGGGCCGCCGCGAGCGCCGTCTCGTCGAGGTCGAGGCCCAGCACCTCCAGCTCACGCTTCCCGAAGGCGAGGGCCAGCGCGTCCAGCTCCCGGCCCCGGTTGACGCCCAGCGCCAGCACGCGCCCGCCCGCCGGGGGGTCCACCCGCCGCAGCGCCTCGACCAGCGTGAAGAGGAAGACCGGGTCTTCGAGCTTGTCCACCCGCCCCCACTCGCCCCCGGCGCCGTAGCCCGCCGCGTCGGGGTCAGGCACGTCCGCCCAGGCGCGCAGGCGCAGGCGCACGCGGCCTCCCTCTAGCCGGTCCGGCGTGAGCAGGTGCGCCCCCAGCAGGTCGGCCAGGTCGGTCCAGACCGGCCAGGGCCGGTGCAGGCCGTGGGCCGCCGCCTCACCGGCGTACAGCCCCAGGCCCAGGTCGGGGTCGGGCACGCTGAACGCGACCTCGCCCGCCGAGGCCAGCGCGGCGCGCAGGGCAGGCAGGATCACGCCCAGGGGTTCGTGGGTGAAGTCGAGGGCGGGAGGGGGAGGAGGTGGGGAGGGCGCCGTCACGTCGCGCCCAGCGTAGCGTCACGCAGGCCCCGGCCCGCAGCGCCTGCACACGCCCCGGACCACGCGGCGTGGAGCGGGGGCGCCCTTCCCCAGACCGTCCTGAGAGGAAAAAGCGCCCCCGTGGGGAGCCGCCAGACCAGGATGACCCGGCCCGGCCGCTGAGAGAGTCTCAGCCGCGCAGCAGGTCCGCGAGCTGGCGCAGGCCGTCCTGGTCGGCGGCGGGCGCCTGCGACGCGAGGCGCTCGGTCTCGCTGGACAGGCCGGGAAGCAGGGCGGCGGCGCCGTCGAGGTCGCCGCCTTCCAGGGCCGCCTTGAGCTGGGCGAGGTGGTCGACCAGCGTCTCGGCGCCGGGCACCCCGCTGAGGGTCTGGTGCCAGCTGGTAACGTTGCTCGCCGCCGCCCCGCCGTCGAGGTTGGTGACGCCGCCCTGAAGTGCCTGAATGGTCTGCTTAAGCTGTTCGTTCATGCCCTGCCTCCTTTGAAAGTGATGCCCCGACATCTCACGCCCGCCCCGCCCCCAAAGCTGTAAGGGTTGATGCAGGGCCGGTTCATCTGGCATGAGGAAAGGGCGCGTGCCCACAAAAAGTGGGGGGCGCGGGGGCTTTGCTGGGGACATGTCCAGCCTCTCTCCGGACCCGGCCCAGCTCACCGCGCGTCTGCTGCGGGTCTTCGGCGCGGCCCACGCCGACCCCGACGCCGACCTGCTGCTGCGGCGCCGGGCGGCGCTGACCTTCTTGTTCACGCAGCCGGACGCCGCCTTGCGGCTGGACGGGCGGGGAGGGCAGGCGGTCACCCTGACCGTGGGCGAGGAGGCGCGGTCGGCGCCCAGCGACCTGACCTTCCGGATGACCGCCCGGGCCGCGCACGCCCTGTGGCTGGGCGAGCTGAATCCGGTCACGGCGATGCTGGCCGGGCAGCTCTCGGTCCAGGGACCGCTGCCGCTGGCGCTGGCGCTCTCGCCCAGCCTGAAGGTGATGCAGGCGGCCTACCGAGCGGAGATCGCCCGGGAAGGCGCGGGCGCCGGGCACTGAGGCGCAGGGAGGAAGGGGCCGGGCGCGCCGTCCCCGCCCGCTGCTCAATACCCCCGGTGCCGCACCTGCGCGCCCTGGGTCTCCAGCCAGTCGGTCAGCACGCCCACCGCCGCCTTCACGCCCGGCGTGATGACGGGGCCGCCGAAGCGGGCGAGGCGCACCAGATGGGTGCCGTCCTCCCGCGCGGTAATGCCGATCAGGACTTCCTGGGTCAGCTCGCCCTCGACGACGTGGGCCAGGGCCGTCCAGCCGGTCTTGCCCAGGGTGCGGTACAGGTCGAGCAGCACGGCCGTCCAGCCTGCCGGGTCCTCCGGGGTCTGGCCGCCACGGGCGGTGTGCTTGGCAAAACTCTGGGGGGCGAAGGTCTCGGGCAGGGTCAGGATGGCGTGGGGCACGGCGGGGTCTTCCTCCGAGTCGGGGTAGCGGGTCAGGGCACCGTGGGGCACGGCGGGGTGCGCCAGCGGCGTGAAGCGGGCGTGCCGGGCGCCCAGGCCCAGGTCGCGCCACTTCAGGGCGTACTTGGTTTCCAGCGCGGCGGGGGGCGGCTCCGTGAACTCCACCGCCATGACGCCGCTCGCGGCCGCCTCGGCGCAGGCGAACTCGAAATATTCCTCGTGGTCGGTGGTCAGCAGCACGGCGCCGCCGGGCTTCAGGCGGCTGGCCGCCAGCTGGAAAAAGGGCGCGCGCAGCAGGCGGTGCCCGGTGTGCCCGGCCTTGGGCCAGGGGTCGGGAAAGTTCACCACGACCGCGTCCAGCGCCCCCTGCGGCACGACCTCGCGGATCAGGGGCGCGGCGGGCAGCTTGGTCAGCACCGCGTTGTCCAGGCCCGCCGCCCGCAACCGACGCCCGGCCTTGAGCAGCGACGTGCCGCTGATCTCGACCCCCAGGTAGTTCGGCGCCTCAGGAAAGGTCGCGGCGTGATGCGGCCAGAAGCGCCCGTCTCCGAAGCCGACCTCCAGCACCCAGGGGCGCCCAGGCGTGTGCGGATACAGCCGCGCGGCCGCGTCGGGAAAGTGAAAATCCGAGAAGCGGAAGATCATGCCTGCCTCCCCTGCGGGGCAGCCCCCGACAGCTCGGCGGCGAGGCGGGCGGCGTCTTCCAGCACGGAGGCGTAGGTGTGCTCGCCCGGCGTGCAGCGGCCCAGGGCATAGACCCCCGAGAAACGCTCCAGCCGGAAACCGTCCAGTTCGCCGGGGGCCGGGGTCAGGAAGCGCACGTCGTAGGGGGGCGCGCCCTCCACCCCCGCCGCCCTCTGCTCCGCGCCGACCAGCCACACCCCCGAGCGGGCGAGGTCGTCGGCCAGAAAGTCGTAGGCGACCTCGCTGAGGCGCCCGGCCTCCTCCAGCGTGTCCCCGATCAACAGGCGGCCTTTCAGGAAGGCGCCGACCGCCAGCACCGCCCGGCGGGCGCGCAGCTCCGGCCCCTCCCAGGTGGCGAGCGTCACCACGTCTCCCGCCTCCCCCTCCAGCGGCCCCTCGTCCAGCCCGGTCACGGTGCTTTGCAGCAGGTGGATGCCCGGCGTGGCCTCGATCTCGGCCTTGAGGTGGCGGTGAAAGGTCCAGCCGTCGGTCTGGGGAAAGAGGCGGGCGGCGACCCCTGCAAAGAGGCTGTCCGCCGGAAAGACCGCGCCCTCCACGGTGGGCTGGTAGAGGTTGCCGAGGTGGTCGAGCGCCTGCGTGGCGAGCAGCACGTCCCTGCCCGCGCGGGCGAGGCGCCAGGCGAGGTCGGTGCCGGCCAGGCCCGCGCCGACCACCGCCACGTCGTAAAGATGCCCCGGCTGCGGCTGGCTGCGGGGCGGCGAGGAGGCAAAGAAGGGAGGTCCCGACATCGAACCCCGAGTCTAGAGCAGTTGCCGCGCGGGTGCCCGGCGCCCGGCCCCCCCATGGGGCCTTCAGACGGTAGCGCCCATGACCGTCTGCGGCGGGGCCGGGCGCCTAGGGTGGCGTTTCAGGAGGCGCCCCATGAGCGACACAACCACGACCCCGCAGACCCCCTCTTCCAGCTCCCCGGCCAGGGTGCTCACCCGCAGCGAGGCGACCGCCCACGGGGGGCGCAACGGCTACATCGAGACGCCCGACCACCACCTCGCCGCCAAGCTGAGCGTGCCGCAGGAGATCGGCGGCGACGGCGGCGTGGGCACCAACCCCGAGCAGCTGTTCGCCGCCGCCTACGCCTCGTCCTTTCAGAGCGCCGTCGGCATGGTCGCCCGGCGCGACGGGGTGAGCTTCGGGACCTCGCAGGTGACGGCGGTGGTGGGCCTGCGGCGCGAGAACCAGGAAGACCCCAGCTACCACCTCGACCTCGAACTGCGGGTGCGGCTGCCGGGCCTGAGCCGCGAGCAGGCCGAGGGAATGGTGCAAGAAGCCCACCGGCTGTGCCCCTACAGCCGCGCGCTGGGAGACCGCGCGGGCGTGCGCCTGACCGTGGTGGACGAGGCGGAGGCCGCCGGGGAGGTCAGCGGTCGGTCGTGACCGTGTAGGTGCCGTCCGCGCTCGCCGTGAAGGTCACCGTGCCCTGGCGGTCGGTGCGGTAGACGCGGACACCGTTGTCCTTGTAGAGGGCGAGGGCCGAGGCGGTGGGGTGGCCGTAGTTGTTCTCGCCCACGCCGATCACCACGTTCTCGGGGCGCACGGCGGCCAGCCAGGCGGGGTGGTCGCCGTTGGCCGCCCCGTGGTGGATGCTCTTGTACAGCTGAAAGGGTCCCTGAATCTCGGGGCGGCCCGCCGCGAGCCAGGCTTCGGTTTCCGGCTTCTCGCTGTCGCCGGTCAGCAGCGCGCGGAAGTCCCCGAACTCGATGCGGACGCCCACACTGTTCTCGTTCTGGTCGTCGCCCATGCCGGGGGGCGGGGCGATCACCCGGACCTTCACGCTGCCCAGGTTGATGACCTGCGTGTTCGCCTTCTGGAAGGTGGTGCCCGCCTCCTCCAGCGCGGCGACCAGGCGGCCCCAGGTCTGGGTGGTTCCGGCGATCCCGTTGTTGATGAACAGCCGCGGCTTGGCCCGCTCGGCGGCGGGCACCAGCCCCGCGATGTGGTCGGCGTCGGCGTGGCTGGCGACCATCAGGTCGAGGGCGTCCACCCCGTAGGTTTCGAGGTGCGCCCGCATCCGCTCGGCGCTGCGGCCCCCGTCGTAGAGCAGGGTCTTGCCCTCGGGGCTGCGGACCAGTACCGCGTCGCCCTGCCCCACATCCAGAAACCGCACGGTGAGCTGTCCGGCAGGCTGCTCGGTCGCCTGCCCGCCCTCCTCCTCCCCGCCGCCGAAGAGGCCGCCCCCCGCGCACGCCGCGAGGCTGACCGTCAGGCCCAGGACCAGCAGACCCAGCAGGTCCGACGGGCTGGGACCACCCCGGCGACCCCTCCCCTTTTTGCCCTTCGCGGGGGCGCGGCGGGGCGCGGGCGCGGCCGGGCGGGCGGGCGCCTGGGCCTTGCGGGCGGCGGCGGGTTTGCCCGCAGGCTTGCGGGTGGGTTTTTTCTCGCTCACAGGGTGATCTCCCCTTCCGTGTCCGGCGCGGCTCCGTTCAGGGCGTCGAGTTCGCGCTGCGCGGCCACCCGCCTCGCGTGGGTCTCGGCGGGCAACAGGTGCAGGGTCACGCCGTCAGGGCCTTCCTGCACGGCCAGCAGGTCCCCCTCGCGCGTGCCGGGCGGCAGGACCGAGAGCGGCACGTCGAAGGTCAGGCCGTCCCCGCGCTCCACCCGCGCCAGGCGTCCCTGCGGGCCGTCCTCGATGCCGTCCACCGTCCAGCGTTCCTGCCCGTCTCTCACGCCCCTCAGCGTAGCGCGTGGCGGCCCGCCGGGGCGCGTGCCAGACTGCCCCCATGCGCCACGCCCTGACCCTGCGAGACGGTGACCTGCGGCTGCGGCCCCTGACGGAAGCCGACCTTGCGGCCCTGTGCGCGCTGGCCCTGAGCTGCGCAGGAGAACTGCGGCTGATGGGGTCGCCGCCCACCTCGCCGGCGTACTACCGCGCGGCGCTGGAGGCCCCCGACGCCCTGCCCTTCGTGGTGGAGGTCGGCGGCGAGCTGGCCGGAAGCACCCGCCTGGGCGACATCCGGGCCGCGCATGCGGGAGCAGAGATCGGCTGGACCTGGCTGCACCCGCGCCATTACGGCAGCGGGGTCAACCGCCGCATGAAGCGCCTGCTGCTGGAGCACGCCTTTGGCGCCATGGGCATGGAGCGCGTGCAGCTCAAGACCGACCTGCTGAACGTGCGCAGCCAGCGGGCCATCGAGGGGCTGGGCGCCGTGCGCGAGGGCGTGCTGCGCGCCCACCTGCGCCGCCCTGACGGCTCCATGCGCGACACGGTGATGTACTCGGTCACGCGGGCGGAGTGGCCGGGGGTGCGGGCGCGGCTGAGCGAAATGGCCTAACGCGGCGAACAGCGGTGGCGAGGAGCGCCGGGCGCGGGGCAAGATGGAGAGGCAACCTCAGCCGCTCTGCCCCTTTCCTCTCGATCCGGGCCGCCCCCGCGCGGCTCCCAGGAGGCTTTCTGTCATGCTCGACGAAACGCTGGCCGCCGAAGTCCTGACCCTCGCCCGCGCGGGCGGCGCCGACTTCGCTGAACTGTTCGTGGAAGACACCGTGTCCACCTCGCTGCGGCTGCACCAGGGCGAGGTCAAGGACGCCGGGGGCGGCAACCTCTTCGGCGCCGGGCTGCGGCTGCTGTACGGCACGCGCGTGGTGTACGCCTACACCAACGACGTGACCGACGCGGGCCTGCGCGACCTCGCCGGGCAGGTGGCGCGCGCACGCGGCGGCAGCGGCGAAACAGACCGCAGCGGCGCGGGCGGCCTGGACTTCCGGCGGGTGGACGCCCCGCCCCTTTACGTGGCCCGCCAGCACCCGCTGCACGCGGGAGGCCGCGACAAGCTCGCGCTGATGCGCCGAGCGCACGGCGGGGCGGCGGGCGTCGGCTTCGTGCGGACGGTGGACGTGATCTACCTCGACCGGGTGCAGCGGGTGCTGATCGCCAACAGTGAAGGGCTGTGGGCCGAAGACGAGCGGGTCTGGACCCGGCTGGTGGTCTCGGCCATCGCCCAGGACGGCACCCTGCGCGAGACCGGCTTTTGCGGTCCCGGCGCCGGACAGGGCCTGGAATTCTTCGACGACGTGGCGCCCGAGGCCACCGGCGCCGAGGCCGCCCGCATCGCCAACGCCATGCTGCACGCGGGGTACGCGCCCGCCGGAAAACTGCCCGTGGTGATCGGCAACGAGTTCGGCGGCGTGATCTTCCACGAGGCCTGCGGGCACATCCTGGAAACGACGGCGGTGGAGAAGAATGCCAGCGTCTTTGCGGACAAGCTGGGCGAGAGGATTGCCCACGAGTCCGTCTCGGCCGTCGACGACGGCACCCTTCCCGGTTCGTGGGGCATGGTCACCGTGGACGACGAGGGCATGAGGGGCGAGCGCACGGTCCTGATCGAGAACGGGGTCCTGAAGTCCTTCCTGGTGGACCGGGTGGGGAGCATGAAGACCGGCCATGCCCGCACCGGCAGCGGGCGGCGCCAGAACTACACCTTCGCGCCCGCCAGCCGGATGCGCTCGACCTTTATCGATCGGGGCCAGGAGACGCCGGAAAGCCTGATCGCGGGCGTCCCCCTGGGCATCTATGCCCGCAAGATGGGCGGCGGCAGCGTGACCCCCGGCACCGGGGACTACAACTTCGCGGTGCAGGAGGCCTACATGATCCGGAACGGGGAGATCGCCGAGCCGCTGCGCGGGGCTTCTCTCGTCGGCAACGGGGCGCAGGACCTGAAAAACATCGTGGGCGTGGCGGGCGACCTCGCGCTGGGCCAGGGTATGTGCGGCAGCGTGTCCGGCTCGCTGCCGACCGACGTGGGCCAGCCGCACATCCTGATCTCCGAAATCACCGTGGGGGGGCGCGCATGACCGCAACGACCGAACCGCAACTGACTCTCGAAGAGGCCCGCGCCTACCTGCTGGAACGTGCCCGGGAAGGCGGGATATCCCTGGAAGTCTACGGCGAACGCAGCAGCTCCACCGAGGTCGAGGCCTTTGCGGGCGAGGTCAGCCAGTTCAAGCTCTCGGCGCGGCAGGGCGTGGCGCTGCGGGCGCTGGTGCGCGGCGCGTGGGGCCACAGCTTCAGCGAGAACCTCTCAAAGCCCGCCCTCGACCGGGCGCTGAGCAGCGCGGTGGACAACGCCAGCCTCGTGGCCCCCGAACCCGGCGCCGGGCTGGTCGCCTGGCCGAGGCCGCCCGCGCTCGACCTCCACGGCGAGGGCCTCAGCGGCGTCACGGTGGAGCAGAAGGTGAACGTGGCCCTGGCCCTCGACCGCACGGCGCGGGAAGCCGACGCCCGGGTGGTCAGCGTGCCCTACGGCGGCTACTCGGACAGTGACCGCCTGCGCGTGGTGGGCAACACCGAGGGCCTGGGCCGCGAGGCGCGCGAGCTGTACGCCCTGCACTACACCTACCCGCTGGTGTCGGAAGGCGGCCAGAACAAGATGCAGGGCGACTGGCAGTTCACCCGCGAATTCACCGAACTCGACCCCACCAAGACGGCCCTCTCGGCGGTGGAGAAGTCGCTGGCGCTGCTGGGGGCCAAACCCGCGCCCAGCGGCACCTTTCCGGCGGTGATCAGCGGCGAGTGTCTGGCCGAGCTGCTGGCGCTGTATGCGGGCATGTTCAGCGGCAAGATGGTCGAGGAGGGCAAGAGTCCGCTGGCGGGCCGCCTGGGCGAACTGGTCGCCTCACCCCTGGTCACCCTGACCGACGACCCCACCCTGCCGCGCGGTCTGAACTCGCGCGCTTTCGATGCCGAGGGCTGCCCGAGTGCGCCGCTGACGCTAATTGAGGCCGGACGGCTCTCGGCGTTCATGCACAACGCCCAGACCGCCGCCCGCGCGGGCACGGTCAGTACCGGGCACGCCGCGCGGCAGGGCATCCAGGGCACCGTCGGCGTCTCGCCCAGCAACCTGCGGCTGGAAGCGGGCGGCACGGACGCGGCGGCCCTGCCCCAGGGCCTGACGGGCCTGCGCCTGACCGGGGTGTCGGGCGGGCACGCGGGCGCCAACCCGGTGACCGGCGACTTCTCGCTGGAAGCCGAGGGATTCTGGCTGGAGGCGGGAACGGTCGCGCATCCGCTGGAAGTCTTCACGGTCGCCGGGAATATCCTCGAGCTGCTCGCCGGAATCGAGGCGGTCGGCGACAGGCTGCGCGAGACCCTGGACGCGGTCTCTGCGCCCGACGTGCGGGTCTCGGCGCTGGCGGTGGGGGGAGCGTAGGGGGCTGAGGCGGCCTGCCCTCCCCCTGGCTCTTTTGCGGCGGCGCCTCCCCGCCTGAAGAGGCCGCCGGATTCCCGTCCCGGGGACACTTCCCTCCCCCACCCCGGCGTACACTCCGCTCATGAAGTGGCTGCGCGACCAGGCCCTGGCCCCCATCGTGGAGAAAGTGGAAGCGGGCGAGCGCCTCTCCTTCGACGAAGGCATGCGGCTCTACCACACCCGCGACCTCAATGCCCTGATGCGGCTGGCGAACCGCACCAAGGAGCGGCTGCACGGCGACAAGGTCTATTTCGTGCATTCCATGCGGCTGGAATTCACCAACCTCTGCTACGTGGGTTGCACCTTCTGCGCCTTCGCCGCGCGCAAGGGCGAGGAGCGGGCCTGGGACTACTCCCCCGAGGAGGTGGCCGAGCAGGTCCGGCGCCGCTACCTGCCCGGCATCACCGAGCTGCACATGAGCAGCGGGCACCACCCCAACCACCCCTGGGCGTACTACCCCGAGATGGTGCGGCAGCTGCGGCAGAACTTTCCTGACCTTCAGGTCAAGGCCTTTACCGCCGCCGAGATCGAGCACCTCTCCAAGATCAGCAAGAAGCCTACGCTGGAAGTCCTGCGCGAGCTTCAGGCGGCGGGCCTCGCGGCGATGCCGGGCGGCGGCGCCGAGATTTTCGCCGACCGGGTGCGGCTTCAGGTCGCCAAGAACAAGGTCAAGGCCGACCGGTGGCTGCAAATCCACCGCGAGGCGCACTCGCTGGGGATGCGGACGAACGCGACCATGCTTTACGGCCACATCGAGACGCTGGAGGAGCGGCTGGACCATATGGACCGCCTGCGCGACCTTCAGGACGAGACGGGCGGCTTCCACGCCTTCATCCCGCTGGCCTTTCAGCCGCTGGGCAACAGCCTCGCGCAGAACCTGGGCAAGACCGACTTCACGACCGGCCTCGACGACCTGCGCAACCTCGCGGTGGCCCGCGTGTACCTCGACAACTTTCCGCACATCAAGGGCTACTGGGT
Organism: Deinococcus budaensis; assembly: GCF_014201885.1. Classification (NCBI taxonomy): domain Bacteria; kingdom Thermotogati; phylum Deinococcota; class Deinococci; order Deinococcales; family Deinococcaceae; genus Deinococcus; species Deinococcus budaensis. The sequence goes on from NZ_JACHFN010000006.1 coordinate 23,415, forward strand.
GATGATCGGCTCGGAGCTGACGCAGGTCAGCCTGGACTGGGGCGTCAGCGACATCGACGGCACCATTCAGGAGGAACACATCGCGCACGCGGCGGGCGCGACCTCCCCGATGGCGCTCTCGCAGGCCGGGATGGTGAAGATGATCCAGCACGCCGGGCGCGTGCCGGTGCTGCGCGACGCCTACTACCACGAGCTGGAGGTCTTCCGGGGGGCGGGCGCGGAGGCGGCGGACTAGTGTGGTGCTCGACCTCTCCTCCCCGCCCTCCCCGGAGAGCGACCTCGACGCGGTGCTGGCCCTCGACGACGCCTGGAACGCGGCCTACCACCACCGCGACCCGGAGCGGATGGCGCCCTTGATCGCCCAGGACTGGATGGCTTTTTTTCCCGACGGCCGGGTGGTCTTCCGGGCCGAGCTGCTGGAAGGCATGCGCCGCAATCCCCCCGCCGCCCTGATGTACGAGCGCCACGCGGCCCGGGTGTTCGGCGACGCGGCGATCACGCGCGGCACCCTGTACGCGAACGGGAAAAGGATGCAGAGCTTTCTGCGGGTCTACGCGCGGCGGGGGGGCGGGTGGCAGGCGGTCAGCGTGCAGGTGGTGCCGTGAAGAGGGCCTTGTTGGGGCTTGGTGCGCTGCTGCTGGTCTTGCCACCGCTCGCCGGAATCGCCCTGGGCATGATTCCCTTCGACGGACAGATCACGACCGATTTCTATGTTGTGGAGCGCTTTCCTTCTCCTGTCCTGTGGATGGTGCTGGGCAGTTTGCTGGTGCTGCTCGGTCTGCGCTGGAAGCGCCCATGACCTACCGCGCAGGCTGGATCCACTACACCAACGTCGCGCCCATCCTCGACGCGCTCGTGCTGCCGCCGGGCGTGACGGCGGTGACGGGCGTGCCCACCGAGATGAACGCCGCGCTGCTGGGGGGGCGGGTGGACATCGCCAACATCAGCGCGGTGGAGTTTATCCGGCACGCCGACCGGCTGGAGGCCTTGCCGGATTTCAGCGTGGCGGTGCTGGGGCCGGTGTACTCGGTGAACCTCTTTCATACGGTGCCGCTGGAGCGGTTGCGCCGGGTGGCCCTGACCCGCCAGAGCGCGATGAGCGTGGCGCTGCTGCGGGTGCTGCTGCGGGAGCGCGGCCTGACCCCCACGCTGGAGGCTGCCGAGGGCGAGGCCGAGACGCTGCTGGCCCAGGGCTACGACGGGGTGCTGCGCATCGGGGACAGCGCCCTGCGCGAGTGGTACCGGCTGGTCGGCCCGCTGACGCCCGAGACCACCATGACCGCCCTGCCGCACGTGGGGCGCGGGGTCACGGTGACCGATCTGGCCGAAGAATGGTTCCGGCTGACCGGGCACCCCTTCACCTTCGCGGTGTGGGCCTACCGGCGCGAGAACCCGCCGCCGCCCGAGCTGGTGCGGGCCATGCGGGAAGCGCGGCGCGAGGGGCTGGGCCATCTGGCGGGGGTGGCCGCCCGGCACGGCCAGAAGCTCGACCTGCCCGCGCGGGTGGTGCAGCACTACCTCTGGAACTTCCGCTACCACCTGGAAGCGCCCGACCGGCTGGGGCTGAGCGAGTTCGCGGCGCTCGCGGAGCCGGGGCACGCGCCGCTGCGCTTCGGGCCGCAGCCGGGGGCGGGGCGCGGCACGCTGGCCCCTTCCGGGGCCGGGCCTTAACGGAACGGCGCAGGGCCGGGCGGCGCTCACTCCTGTCCCGTACCGTGGAGCCATGACCGACATCCTGTGGGGACTGGGCGGCGTGGCCGTGCTGCTGGGGCTGGGGCTGCTGCTCAGCGTGGACCGCCGGGCGGTGAACTGGCGCACGGTGCTGGGGGCCTTTGCCCTGCAACTCGCCTTCGCGTTGATCGTGCTGCGCTGGCCGCTGGGGCGCCGGGCGCTCGACGCGGTGTCGGGCGCGGTGCAGGGCGTGGTGAACAACGCGCAGCAGGGGATCAACTTCGTGTTCGGCAACCTCACGAACGGAGCGCTGGAGGGCGTGGGCTTCATCTTCGCCTTCAACGTGCTGCCGATCATCGTCTTTTTCAGTGGGCTGATCGCGGTGCTCTATCACCTGGGCGTGATGCAGGCGGTCGTGCGGGTGCTGGGCGGCGGCCTGAGCAAGCTGCTGGGCACCAGCCGGGGCGAGAGCCTGTCGGCCACCGCCAACATCTTCGTGGGGCAGACCGAGGCGCCGCTGGTCGTGCGGCCCTATATCGGGGCCATGACCCGCTCGGAGCTGTTCGCGGTGATGGTGGGCGGCCTCGCCAGCGTGGCGGGCAGCGTGCTGGTGGGGTACTCGCTGCTGGGCGTGCGGCTCGACTACCTGATCGCGGCGTCCTTTATGGCGGCGCCCGCAGGCCTGCTGATGGCGAAGCTGATCCTGCCCGAGCGCGACACCCCCCAGAACTACAAAGGAGAGATGCCGGAAGACCCCGAGGGCCGGCCCGTCAACGTGATCGACGCAGCGGCGCGTGGGGCTGGCGACGGGCTGCGGCTGGCGCTGAACGTGGGCGCGATGCTGATCGCCTTTATCGGCCTGATCGCCCTGGTCAACGCGCTGCTGGGCGCCCTGGGCGGCCTGTTCGGAGTGGGCGGGCTGAGCCTGCAAGGCCTGCTGGGCTGGGTGTTCGCGCCGCTCGCCTTCGTGATGGGCGTGCCGTGGGAGAACGCGGTCACGGCCGGAAGCTTTATCGGGCAGAAGCTGGTGACCAACGAGTTCGTCGCCTTTGTCGAGTTCGCCCAGGTGCTGCGCGAAGGCGGCCTCTCGCCCAAGGTCGAGGCGATCATCACCTTCGCGCTGTGCGGGTTTGCTAACCTCAGCAGCCTCGCCATCCTGCTGGGCGGTCTGGGCGGCATCGCGCCCACCCGGCGCGGCGACATCGCGCAGCTGGGCTTGCGGGCGGTCGCGGCAGGCACCCTGGCAAACCTGCTCAGCGGCACGCTGGCGGGCATGCTGGTCGGGTGAGGGGGAGAGCGGTCAGCCATCAGCGATCAGCAGGTAGGCTGGGGCATGACGGGCGAGATGCAGGCGGGACGGGCGCAGGGCGTGCTGAAGGAGCCGACGCGTGGCGGGTGAGCTGGGGACGGGGGAGGCGCCGAGCGACGCCACCTTTCACCAGCGGGTGCTGGCCCTGGTCGCGCGTATTCCGCCGGGCCGGGTGATGACCTACGGGCAACTCGCGCTGCTCTCGGGCCGCCCCGGGCCGGGGGGCGCGCGGCTGGCGGGCTTCGTGCTGGGGAGCCTGGCCGGCAAAGCCCAGGGGGGCCAGACCGACCTGCCCTGGCAGCGGGTCATCAACGCCCAGGGCAAGGTGAGCACCCACAAGCTGGGCTTCGGGGACGTGCAGGAGCGGTTGCTGGAGGCTGAGGGCGTGACCTTTGACCCCGCAGGCCGCTGCGACCTCGCCCGCCTCCAGTGGTGGCCGGAGGAAGAGGACCGGGCCGCCCCGCCCACGGCCCTGCTGTGAGCGGCCCTCCCCCGGCTCCGGCGCGGTCGGCGGGGCGGGGCGGGCAAAAAGGAAGCGTGAGCAGAACGTCCCGCAGGCGGCGGCGTATTCTGCGGACATGAAGCGGACGAGCAAGAACCGTTGGGTGGCGGGCGACGTGATGTCGTGGGTGCTGGGCGTGACGCTCGGCGTGATTCTGGGCGTGGCCCTCCTGATCGTCGCGCCGCGTCTGGGCGGCGCGCAGGGCGACGCGGCCCCCAGCGCCGAGGGCACCATCGCGGCGAGCGACGAGCGGGCCGGGAACGGAAGCGCCGGGGAAGGGCAGGCGGCGGCGGGTGAGGCGGCCGGAGGTCAGGCGGGCGGGGCCGCCCAGCCGGGAGAGGGAAGCGACGAGGGCACCGGCCGCAGCACCGAGGCGGCCACCACCGACGAGCCGACGGCCGGAAGCGAAACCGCCCAGGCCACCGGGAGCGCGGGCGGCGTGCAGGCGGGCGGCGAGGGCGCGGCCGACAGCGACCCGACCGGCACCGACTCGACCTCCGAGGTGGACCAGACCGGCGCCGAGGCCACCGTGGCTCCCGACGGCAACACCTCGGCCGACCGCGAGCGCGCCCAGGGCGAGGTGGGCACCGCCCAGGCCCAGAACACCGGCGAGGGCGACACCGCCCAGGAAGCCGTGACCGGCCAGCCGACGACGGCTGCGGGCGACGCCGGAGCCGGGCAGGCCATCTACGTCAGCAACTGCCAGGGCTGCCACGGCGAGCAGGGCCAGGGCGTGGTCGGCCCCAGCCTGGTGCAGGCCGACGGCCCGAAGAGCTGGACCCTGGCCCAGTTCACCACCACCCTGCGCGAGGGCCGCACCCCCGAGCGCCAGCTGAGCGCCGCCATGCCCCGCTACTCCGAGCAGCAGATCAGCGACGCGCAGGTGGCCGACCTGCACGCCTACATCAAGACGCTGAACTGAGGTTCAGGAGGCGAGCGCCGCCCCGGACAAATGGGGCGGCGCTCGCCTTTTGCCCTCCTCAACTGGGAGGGCGGTCGGGCCGCCGTCTGGCCGCCTGGAGAGACAAAAAAAGCCGCCTCTTCGGGCGGTGATAGAAGAAGTATAGCGCGGTATGCAGGATTCGTCAATAGGAACCGGGGGAATTCGGCGGATGCGGGGGCAGGGTTGGGGCGCCGTGCGGAGGAAGGGGGGTGCCCCGGGCCACCTTCCCCTCACTTCCCCCTGCTAGACTTTCTGGCCTCTGGCCCCATTCGCCCCAGCGCGGGCGGCGGGCACGGCGCATCCCCCCTCTGACGCCTGGGCGGAAGCGACACCGAAAGGAGCGTCCACATGCATAAGGTAGCCATCGTGGGCCGACCCAACGTCGGCAAGTCCAGCCTGTTCAACCGCCTGGTGGGGCGGCGCGAGGCCGTCGTGGCCGATTTTCCCGGCGTGACGCGCGACGCCAAGGAAGGGCTGATGCTCTACCACAACCACCGCATCACCCTGATCGACACCGGCGGCCTGTGGAGCGGCGACGAGTGGGAACAGGCCATCCGCCAGAAGGCCGAGTGGGCGATGGAGGGCGCGCAGGCCGTGATCTTCGTCCTGGACCCGCGCGAGGGCCTCTCGGCCGCCGACTACGAGGTGGCCGAATGGCTGCGCCGGGTGGGCAAGCCGGTGATCGTGGTCGCCAACAAGATCGACAGCCCCAAGCACGACGTGTACCTGGCCGAGCTGTGGGGTCTGGGCTTCGGCGAGCCGCTGCCGGTCAGCGCCGAGCACGCGCGCGGCCTCGACGACCTGATGGACCGGGTGCTGGAGCACCTGCCCGCCGACGACGAGGACGTGCCGGAGGTCGCCCCCATCCGCATCTCCCTGATCGGGCGGCCCAACGTGGGCAAGTCCAGCCTCCTGAACGCGATCACCCACACCGAGCGCGCCATCGTGGCCGACCAGCCGGGCACCACCCGCGACTCGCTGGACGTGGAGTGGGACTACGGCGGGCAGCGTTTCGTGCTGGTGGACACGGCGGGCATCCGCAAGAAGCCCGACACCGCCATCGAGGACTACGCGATCCAGCGCAGCGAGGCGGCCATCGAACGGTCTGATTTGATCTGGCTGGTCGTCAACGCGACCGATCTGGGCGACCACGAACTCAAGCTCGCCAACCTCGCCTACGAGAGCGGCAAACCCGTGATCGTGGTCGTGAACAAGTGGGACCTCGTGCCCGACGAGGATCTCAAGAGCACCGAAAAGGAACTGAACCAGAAGCTCCACCACATCTCCTACGCGCCGCGCGTGTATACCTCGGCAATCAACGACTACGGCATCCACGACATGCTCGCGGAGGCCATGAAGCTCTACGAGAAGTGGCAAAGCCGCATCCCGACCGCCGAACTCAACCGCTGGCTGGAGGTCTGGCAGATGCGCCAGGCCGTGCCGAACTTCCACGGCAAGAAGCTGAAGATGTACTTCATGACCCAGGTCGAGACGGCCCCGCCGACCTTCGCCATCTTCTGTAACCGCGCCGACTTCGTGACGCGCGCCTACGAGGGCTTCCTGCAAAACCGCATCCGCGAGGACCTGCAACTCGCCGGGATTCCGGTGCGCCTGAAGTGGAAGGAAAAGGGGCCGTACAAGCGCGGCAAGAAGGGCGAGGAAGCCGAGGCCTAGAGGTCTCGGGGGCAAGGAGGCTTCAGGGCCGTGGGACCGGGGGGGAGAGAGCCTCCGGTCCCTTCTTGCCGCGGGTCAGCGGCGGCGCAGCGCGGTCACCAGCCACATCGCCGCGCCCACGCCGCCGATGCAGGCGAAGAACGTCCCCACCACCCCCGGCGGAGCAGCGCTGGAGGTGGCGAGCATGCTCAGCAGCACCCCGGCGAGGAGCAGGGTGCAAAAGAACTTCAGCCCCGCCGAGGCTTCACGCGCCGCCGCCCGGTTGCGCTCGGGCGAGCCGAGGTCGGGCATGTTGATGACGCCGATTTTCTCGGTGTACGTGAAGGTCAAGAACACCAGCCCCATCAGCGGAGGCAGGAACAGCAGCCGCGCCTTGCTGCCCAGGGTCGGCGGCGAGCTGAGATTCATCCGCAGCGGGAGCACGTCCGGAATCGCGGCCCACAGGACCGCCAGCCACAGCAACGTGCCCAGCAGCACCGCCAGCGCCGCCCCGTTCGTGACGCGGCGAAAACGCGAGACCTCCGCCGTCAAGCCTCCCCCTCCTCCGCCTCCCGCAGCGCCTGCCAGTCCTCCCAGGCCAGCGCGGGCAGCAGCGCGAAGGAGCCGACGAAGAGGGAAGCGAGGGCGGCGGGCACCCGCACCGCCGTCTTGCCGTTCAGCACCAGATACAGCGCGCCCAGGGTACTCAGGGCGCCGATGTCCATGAACATCACCCGGGCAAAGGAACTGCGCCGCAGCGTTTCCAGGGTGCCCAGGTCGCCGGGGCGGCGGCGCCCCAGGACCGTGCTGAGGACCAGCAGCCCGAACAGGGCGGCGTAAAGCTGGAGGCGGGCGGGTCCGGCGGTGCGGTAGCGGCTCAGCGGATTCGGGGGGGTCATGGCCCAGCGTACCCGCTGAGGCAGGCCCACCCTGAACATGCTCACACGCGGCGCTCGCCCGCGTCTCCTAAGCTCGGAGCATGAACACCTTTCTGCGGTGGCTGCTCGGTGGCGTACTCGTCTTCAGCCTCGCGGCGTGCGCGCCCGGCGGCGGCGACGACGACAGGGAAGACAGCGGGACCGTGACCGAGCAGAGCGAGGGCGAGAACGACGACGATTGACGCCCGCTTCTCCCGAGTATCCCCACCTCCCCCGGCCAGGCTGCCGGGGGAGGTTCCCGTGTGACGGGCCGCGCGCGCCCGCTCCATCACGGCCCGCACACACCTGGGCACCTAGACTCGCGCCCACACCACAACCCAGCCCCTCTTCCCGGCCCCAGCTGGAGCCGCCGCCTTTGACCCCCCGGAGGACCCATGAAGCGTACCCCCCTGCTCGGCCTGCTCACCCTCGGCGTTTTGCTCGGTTCCTGCGGCAGCGGCCCCAGCGCGACGGCGCCCACCCCTTCGGCAGAGGCGGCGGCGCCCAGCAGCCCGGTGACGAGCGCCCCGGTGACGGCCGCAGGGCAGTACGTTCCCGGTGAGGTGATCGTGCAGCTTTCGGGCAGCCTGGGGGCGCAGACCCTGGGCGCGCTGGAAACGCGGCTGGGCGTGCAGTCGCTCGAGCAGCTCGCGGTCGTGAACGGAGCGGCGCTGCTGCACACCCGGATCACCGACGGCAAGAGTGTGGAGGCCAAGATCGCCGAGCTGAAGGCCAGCGGCGCCGTGCGCTTCGCGGAACCGAACTGGACCTACCAGCATCAGGCGACCGCCAGCGACGCGCAGTTCACGAACGGGACCCTCTGGGGGATGTACGGGGACGCCAGCACGCCCGCCAACGCCTTCGGCTCGCAGGCCGCCGAGGCCTGGGCGCGCGGCTCGGTGGGCAGCGACAGCGTGTACGTGGGCATCATCGACGAGGGCTACCAGTTCGACCACCCCGACCTGAGGGGCAACGCCTGGCTCAACCCCTTTGACCCGGTGGACGGCCGCGACAACGACGGCAACGGCTACATCGACGACACGCGCGGCTGGGACTTCGCCAACGGCGACAACAGCGTCTACGACGGCGGCACGCGCGGCAGCCTGGACGCGCACGGCACCCACGTCGGCGGGACCATCGGCGCCACCGCCAACGACGGCGGCGTGGTCGGCGTGAACCACAACGTCACCCTGATCAGCGGCAAGTTCCTGGGGCGCCGGGGCGGCGACACCGCCAACGCGATCAAGGCGGTGGACTACTTCACCGACCTCAAGACCCGCCACGGCCTGAACATCGTCGCCACCAACAACTCGTGGGGCGGCGGCGGCTACTCTCAGGCGCTGTACGAGGCGGTCGTGCGCGGGGCCAAGGCGAACATCCTCTTTGTCGCGGCGGCGGGCAACTCGGGCACCGACAACGACGTGGCGGCCTCCTACCCCAGCAACTACGACACGACTTCCGCCGCCGGGTACGACGCGGTGATCGCGGTCGCGGCCATCGACAAGGCGGGGGCGCTCGCCAGCTTCAGCCAGTACGGCCGCACCCAGGTGGACCTCGGCGCCCCTGGCGTGGCGATCACCAGCAGCGTGCCCTACAACAGCTACGCGAGCTACAACGGCACCTCCATGGCGACTCCCCACGTGACCGGCGCCGCCGCCCTGTACGCCAGCACCCACGCGGGCGCCAGCGCCAAGACCATCCGCGACGCCCTGCTGGGCAGCGTGGTCGCCACGCCCAGCCTCAGCGGCAAGACCGTGACGGGCGGGCGCCTGAACGTCAGCGGGTTCTGAGGGACGCCCTCAGCCGCAGGGAGGGGGGAGCGGGAGCCTGCGGGCGGGCCGCTCTCCCCTCCTCTCCTGGCCTCCTCCCCTGGCGGCCGGGCCGGATTACAGTCGCTCCACACGTTGGGCGGGCAGACTGAACCATGTCCCTGCCACCCGTTCGCGCGGCGCTCGCCCTGGGGGCCGCTCTGCTCGTCGCCCCGGCCGAGGCCCAGACCTCGCAGGCCCCACAGGTCCGGTTCACGCCCTATGTCAGCGGGTTGCGGCAGGTCACCACCCTGACGCACGCGGGCGACGGTTCGGGGCGGCTGTACGCCACCCTTCAGGCCGGGCAGGTGCGCGTGATCCAGGGCGGGCAACTGCGCGCCCAGCCTTTCCTCGACCTCAGCAACCTGACCCGCGCGGGCGGCGAGCGCGGGCTGCTGGGGCTGGCCTTTGATCCCAACTACAAGCAAAACCGCCGCCTGTATGTCCACTACACCGACCGCAACGGCGACACGGTGCTGGCGCGCTACGCGGCGACCCCCGATTTCAGCCGCGCCGACCCGCAGAGCGCGCGGACCCTCTTTACCGCCGAGCAGCCCTACCCCAACCACAACGGCGGGCAGCTCGCCTTCGGCCCCGACGGCTTCCTGTACCTGGGGCTGGGCGACGGCGGCAGCGCGGGCGATCCGCAGAACAACGGCCAGAAGCTGGGCACGCCGCTGGGCAAGCTGCTGCGCTTCGACGTGAGCGGCGCGGACGCGAAACCCGCCGCCGGGAACCCCTTCCTGAACCGCGCAGGCGCCAACCCCAACATCTGGGCGTATGGCCTGCGCAACCCCTGGCGCTTTTCCTTCGACCGCGTCAGTGGCGACCTGATCATCGCGGACGTGGGCCAGAACGAGTTCGAGGAACTCAACCGCCAGCCGCGCGCGAGCCGGGGCGGCGAGAACTACGGCTGGGACGTGCGCGAGGGCCGCAGCTGCTTCGAGCCGCCCAGCGGCTGCCGCACCCAGGGCCTGACCGAACCCGTGCTGGTGTACGGCCGGAACGAGGGCCAGAGCATCACGGGCGGGTACGTGTACCGGGGCAACGCCGTGCCCAGCCTGAAGGGGCAGTACGTGTTCGCGGACTTCGGCAGCGGCACCGTCTGGGCGGCGCGCCCCAGCGGGAACAGCTGGAACAAGGTGCAGCTGGGCCGCGTCGAGAACCCCTCGACCTTCGGGGAGGACGAGACGGGCGAGCTGTACGTGGCCGAGTACGGGAGCGGGCGGGTGCTCAAGCTCGGTCGCTGACCCCCAGCACCTGATAGCTCGCCTGCCGCCGCCCCAGGTCCACCGTGAAGGTGTCGCCGGGGCGGCGGCCCAGCACGGCCCGGCCCACCGGACTCTGGGTGCTGACGCGCGGCAGCGCGCCCGCTGTGGCCGACGCCTCCAGCGGGTTGACGAGTTGCAGCCGCAGCTCGCGCCCGGTCCCGGTGTCGAGCAGCGTGACCACCGCGCCCAGGCTGGCGCCCTGCTCCAGCGCCGCCCGCTCGATCACCACCGCCCGCGCGAGGCTGTCTTCCAGCTCCGCGATGCGGTCCTCGGTCGCCAGCAGGAGGCGCTGGGCCTCGGCCAGCCCCAGGCTTTCTTGCTCGTTGGCCTCCATCTGCTCCTGCACTACCCGGCGGGCCTCCTCCAGCCGGGCGTACTCCTGCGTCAGCGTCTGCTGGAGGCGGCTCAGCCCCCCGGAGGTCAGTTCGATCTTCTGCGTCATGGGCACCTCGTTTTGGGGGGAAAGTGCGGGCATTGTGCCACGCGCCGCCCCGCCTATCCCCAGGCCCCATGAACCCGCGCTTCATCTGTGCAGGCGGCCCGCGCCACAGACTTGGCCCCATGCGCCGTCACCGTTCCGCCCTGATGCTCAGCACGGCCCTGCTGGTCGCTGCGCCCGCCCAGCAGGCCCAGGCCACCGCCTTCGAGAAGGCCAAGTTTGTCTTTCACCTTGGCGTGGCGTATTACGCCTTCAACACCTGGGTCTGGCGGCCCTACCGCGAGTACAGGTTCCAGACGGGTGCCCCCGGCCAGCGGGCCAACATCGTCAAGGCGGGCGTGGCCCTGGCCTTCGCCGCCTATCAGGTCAACTCGGCGATCAAGATGACCCGCAACACGCAGGACCCCTTCCTGCAAAAGATCGGCTCGCTGCTGCCGGGCTACCAGAAGTCGCTGACGCAGGTGGGCAACAGCCTGAAAAACGGCCGCTTCGACGAGCGCGGTATTCAGAACCTCAACCGCTCGACCACCCGCCTGCTCGAGAGCGCGCAGAGCCAGGGGCAAGTCATCCGCCCGGTGGCGGTGCCGATTCCGGGGTTGTGACGACAACAGCATGAGGTTTGGCGCGGCCTAATCCGAGTACCACTTCCCAGCTTAAATTGGGGCATGGACCGTTACGATGAAGCAGTTCACGAAGAAGTCTGGCGACGGATAGAGGTCCACGTAGGGCAGAAATTTCGGCAGAAAACGGGTGGGGAGTTTTCCTACTTGCTGACCGGCCGAACTCTTCTTCTTTCTAGCACCAACCAAAGCTTAGGCCCTTCCCAAATAGATGCGGCTTTGGAACTGATGCCCTTGGACAGAGTGAAAGATTTGCAGCACCTACGAGCGCCCTCGTATATCTACGCCATTCTCATGGACGAGAGAATTAGACGCGGTTTGTATTAATTAGGAGAGGTCGCAGGTGTAAAGATCTGCGACCTCCTCACTCATAAGTTGAGCGATTTCAACCGCACTTGCTATATCCACACGCCTGGCACTTCAAGCACCCTTCTTCCCGGATCACGGCCTTCTCCTCGCACACCGGGCAGCGCTCGCGGGTCACGGGGTCCATGCCCTCGACGCTGACGCCACCCAGAGCGGCGGCGGGGGCCGGGGCGGGCAGGTCCACGCTGGCTCCGGCCAGGGGGGGCAGGCTGGCGGCGTCCATGTCCTTGGCGAAGGTGTCGAGCGCGACGGCGATCAGGTCGGCCTTGGACCCCACGAGGCGGCCGTTGTAGGAGCCGTACAGCCCGCCGTTGATGCCCCGCAGCGTCTTGATGATCGCCTGCGCGGGCACGCCGTGTTGCAGGGCGATGGAGACGACGCGGCCCAGCGCCTCGGAGTCGGCGTTCGCCTCGTCTCCGGCGCGGCCCGAGATCACCATGACCTCCACGGGCTTGCCGTTCAGGTGGTTGACCGTGACGAGGAAAGAGCGGCGGTGCCCGCTGGTGGGGTCGGTGAGTTTGACCATGTCGGTGATCCCGCTCAGACGGGTGGGGCGCTCGTACACGGGCGCCGGGGCCGAAGCCGCAGGCCGGGAGGTGGGCGCGGGAACGGGCGCAGCGGGTGCGGGGGCAGCTTCCGGCTGGGGGGCGGCCGGGGCAGGCCGGGCGCTTTCCCCCATCACCTCGGCGGCGGCCTGGGCCGCAGGCTCGGCCTTTTTCTCCTTTTTCTTGCTGGTGGACAGCACCTGGAACTGCCGCGAGCCGTCGCGGTACACGGTGATGCCCTTGCAGCCCGTCTTGTACGCCTCGGCGTAGGCCGTCTGCACGTCCATCACCGTGGCCGAGTTGGGCAGGTTGATGGTCTTGGAGAGGCTGTTGGCCGCGTGCTGCCCGCCGTCGTCAAAGGCCTTTTGCACCGTGCCCTGCATCCTCACGTGGTCCACCGGCTTGATGTCGTGGGCGCACACGAACACCTGCTGGAGGGCTTCGGGGATAAAGGTCAGGCCCACCACCGAGCCGTGGTTCTCGGAGACGGCTTCTGTCACCTTGTCCCAGTCCCAGCCGCCGTCCTTCTCGAGGCCCGAGGGAGCGGGGTACTGGCCCAGCAGCTCCACGAAGAGGGGCGCGAGCAGCGCGCGGTACTCCGAGCCGATCTTGCGCCAGATGAAGGGCGAGAAGACGGGTTCGATGCCGCTGGACACGCCCATCAACATGGAGGTCGTGCCGGTCGGCGCGACGGTCAGCACGGCGACGTTGCGCCGGGCCGGGTGGGGAATCTTCTTGGCGTTGCGGGTGTAGACCGGGTACACGCCGCGCTCCTGGCCCAGCCGCTCGCTCTCGGCCACCGCCTCCTCGCGCAGGGTGCTCATGATCTGGTAGATCGTCTCGCGGCCCGCTTCCGAGTCGTAGCGCAGGCCCAGCTTGATCAGGGCGTCGGCCAGCCCCATCACGCCCAGGCCCAGGCGGCGCAGGTCCTGGCTGGCCACCCGGTTGTCCTCCAGCGCGAACACGTTTACGTCCAGCACGTCGTCGAGAAAGCGCACGCAGGTTCGCACGTCGGCGCGGAACGTCGCGTAGTCGAAGGAGCTGCCCTGCACGTAGGCCGCGAGGTTGATCGCCCCGAGGTCGCAGGGTTCGCCGACGGTGAGGGGGATCTCGCCGCAGGGGTTCGTGCTGCGAATCTCGTAGCGTTTGCCCAGGTTTTTCAGCGCGCTGAATTCGTTCACGCGGTCCACGAAGATCAGTCCCGGCTCGCCCGTGCTCCAGGCGTGCTCGGCGATCTGGTCCCACAGCCACCTCGCCGGAATGCCGGGGCGTTTGTCGGCAGGGTTGTAGCGGCCCTGCGGCGCGCTGCGGTAGAGCGGCACGCCGCGCGCCCCATCCTCGGCGCGGTCGGGGAGGGCGGGCAGGCGGCCGTCGTACATGCCGGGTTCGGGCGAGAGGTAGTACTTGCCGGGCACCTCCTGCACGTCCACGTGCCACAGGCCGTCACGCTCCAGCGTCTGCCAGAACTTCTCGGTGACCAGAATGGAGATGTTGAAGGTCGAGATGTCGCCCTCCGCCGCCTCGCGGTCGAGGTCCTTGGCGGTCAGGAAGTCCAGCACGTCGGGGTGCTCGATGGAGATGGTCGCCATCCCGGCCCCCCGGCGCGTGCCGCCCTGCCGAACCACCCGCAGCACCGGCGCGTACACGAAGCGCAGCGTGTTGATCGGCCCGCTCGACTCGCCGCCCCGGTTGGCCCACTCCAGGAAGTTGTCGAAAATCTCCATCAGAAAGGACACCGGGCCGCTGGAGGTGCCGCCCGACCCCTTGATCGGCGCGCCCTCGGGCCGCATCTGCGACAGGTCGATGCGCGGCTCGACGCCCACCCGGGCGCTCTCGGCCACCGCGCGGGCCGCGTCGACGATGCCGCCCATGTCGTCGGCCACCGCCTGCACCCCGCCCGGCAGCGCCCGGACGATCTGCACGCCGTTTCGCCGCGCCAGGGCGACCAGCTCGGCGGAGATCGCCTCGCCGTACACCACCCGGGTCCAGTTGCGCACCGCCACAGGCTGCTTCTCCCCGTCGGGCTGGGTGGGGGGCCGCATCAGGCCTTCCACGAAATCGGTCACGTCGGGGTGCGCCGCCGCCATGTAGACCCAGCCGCGCACGCCCGCGTCGGGGCGGCTGCTCACGGCGCGGGGCGTGTACACGTCGAGGTTCACGCCGTTGCCGCCGCCCACCTTGGTGACCAGCGCGAGCTTGCGGGCGACCTCCATCACGCCGTCGAAGCTCTCGGGCGCCGAGGCGGTCGCCCCCTGCACGAAGCAGTTCAGGACGTTGCCGTGCTGCGTGCCTGCCCCCGCCAGCACCCGCCCGCCGGGGCAGAACTTCTTCTCGGCCATCAGGTCGTAGTACTTCTGCGCCCAGTGTTCCCGCGCCTCCCCGGCCTCCGCGCCCGCCACCCAGGCTGCGATGCGGCGGAACATCCCCGCGATATCGCCGTCGCCGGGTTGGAGGTATTGCCGCTTGGCAATGTGCTGGGCGTTGTCGTCGAAGTGGCGCAGGGTGGGGTCGGGCGTGGTGGTCATGGCGGCTCCTTGAGGCTGAGGCGGCAACAAAAAACCCTCACCGCCCGCTGGGGGCAGTGTGGAAACGGACGGGCGGAGACCCGCGCTGGGGGGTTCCTCTACGGTGACTGACTTTACCATCCGCCCCGGACTCATACAATGACTTGTACTGTCACCCCAAAAGGGGTACAAGATACGGCCCCCGACCGCAAAGTGGGTCAGGGGCCGCGCAAGAGAACGCCCCTCAGTTCAGCCGGGCCAAGAAACGCCCGCACGACGGGCACTTGACGGGGGGCAGCTTGCCCTGGGCGGCTTTTTGCTGCACGTTGACTGGGAGCATCACGTTGCAGCCGGTGCAGCGGCCCCCCCGGATCTCGACCAGGCCCAGGCCCTTTTTGGCCTTGCGGATCAGGTCGTACTCCTTGACAGTGCGGCTGTCGATGCCGGAGACGAGCGAGGCGCGTTCCTGGCGGGCACCTTCACCCTGGTCGCGCAGGCCCTGCACGCGGGCCTCGTCCTGGGTCTCCAGCTCGGTCAGGGTGGGGCGCAGGGCGCGGTGCTCGGCGCGCAGGTCGGCCGCCTTCCCGGCCAGCTCACGCTGGCGCCCACGCAGGGGCGCGAGGTCTTCTTCCATCTCCTCGGCGCGTTCCGAGAGCATCTGGATGCGGCTGCCGTACTGGGACTGGGCGCGGGCGTCGAAGGCGTTCTTGTCCTGCTCCTCCTGGGCGCGCTGCACCTGCTCGCGGGTGCCTGCCAGGTCCTGCTCAAGCTGGCGAATCTGCTTTTCCACGCCCTCGAGGGTGATCTCGGTGTCCTCCAGGGCGTTGTTGAGGCGTTCTTGCTGGGCGCGGGCGTCTTTCAGGGCGTCCGGGATGCTGGCTTCCTCTGCGCGCAGGCGGTCGAGGTCCAGGTCGAGTTCCTGCACGCGGTACAGGCTCTGAAGGGGTCCGGTGTCGCTCATCGGGACCCAGTCTACCCCTGCCCGGCGGGGCGGAGGCGCGGAGCCTCCAGCCGGGGTCAGCTCTGTTCGGGAAGGGGCGCCGTCGCCCGCGCCGCCGGATGCCCGCTGCGCCGCGCCGGGCGGTAGAGGCCCAGGTAGATCGCCAGCACGCTGCCGGCGTACATCAGCAGGGTCCAGCCGAACAGCAGGTTAAAGGCGAGACCGAAAGGCAGCGCCCCGCGCACCACGCCCGACAGGATGCTGCTGGCCGCCCAGCCCAGGTCCCAGGCGATCACGTTGACGGCCGAGTACATCGGGCGGTCCTCGTCGGGCAGCGCGGTCATCGCGTAGGCGGTGTACACCGGCCCGGCGGCGTTCATCAGCGCTCCCCGGGTGAACAGCGCCGCCGCGACCATCCACAGCTGCGGCGCGAAGCCCAGCACCGCCAGAAAAGGCAGGCTGGCCGCCTGCACCGCGAGCACGGCGGTGAGCTGTCCCAACCGCCGCACCAGCAGGGGTTGCAGCAGCGCCGTGGCGGCGGTCGCCAGACTCGTCCAGGCAAAGAGGGTGCCCAGGCTGGCGTAGTCCACCCGGAACTTGCCCTCGATAAAGACGTTCAGAAAAGGGATGGTCGCCCCCGCCCCCAGCCCGACGAGAACGTTGGGCGCGACCAGCCGGCCCATCGTGAGTTTGTCGCGGATGGCAAAGGAGCGGCCCTCCGGGCGCGGCTTGCCGGAGGGCCGCAAGAACAGCACCGGCACCAGCCCCGCAAGCTGAAACCCCGCCGACACCAGCAGCGCGGCCCGCAGCGCCCCCAGCCCGTCCGGCTCGGTGGCGGTCGCCGCCGCGTACAGCTCGGGCACCCGTCCGCCGAAGAGGTTGCCCAGAAAGCCCGCCCCGGTCATCAGGGCGCTCTGGACGCTGAAGAGGGTCACGCGGCTTTTCTCGTCGCTGTGGTTTGCCATGAAGGGCGACCCGGCGACCATCAGCATGGCGGCGCCTGCGCCTTGCACCAGCGCCCCCGCGATGGCCCCGGCCGGCCCGCCCGCCGTCGCCAGGACCAGCGCCCCGGCCACGCTCAGGACGCTGCCCAGCTGGATGGTCCGCGCGTTGGAGATGCGGCGTGCCAGGGCCACCGCCGGCAGGCTCAGGCCCGCCAACGTCAGTGCCGGAAGCGCGTTGAGCAGCCCCTGCCACTCGGCCCCCAGACCCAGCGCCCGCAGGTAGAAGTTCAGGAACAGGGCCGCGAACGCCTGCGACAGCCCGAAGGTAAAGGCCGAGGCGAGGTAGAGCCAGACCTGTCGGGAGAATTTCCAGGTCATGGGCGGCTCCGCTTCGCGGCTCTGCGGGTCCGCCGGGGAGTGGGCAGTAGGAAGTGGGAAGTGGGACAGGCGCAGCGAGAGCGCAGAGCGCCAGCCGAAGCCCCCACCAACAACGGACCGCTCCCCACTGACCCCCTCACACCCCCACCTTCGGGCAGAAGTCCTGCATCGCGCACGCCGGGCACTGCGGCCGGCGCGCCAGGCAGATGCGGCGGCCGTGCAAGATCAGCGCATGGTGGAGGAAGACCCAGCGGTCGCGCGGAAAGAGCCTCCCCAGGTCGGCCTCGACCTTGTCGGGGTGGGTCTGCTCGCTCAGGCCCAGGCGCCGGGCCAGCCGGCCCACGTGGGTATCCACCGCGATGGCCGGATAGCCGTAGGCGTTGCTGAGAACCACGTTCGCGGTCTTGCGCCCGGCGCCGGGCAGGGCGACCACCGCGTCGAAATCGCCCGGCACCTCGCCGCCGTGGCGCTCGACCAGCAGCCGGGCCAGCGCAGCGAGGTTTCTCGCCTTGCCCCGGTACAGCCCGATGGAGCGGATATACGGCTCGATGTCCTCCGGCGCGGCCCTGCCCAGGGCGTGGGCGTCGGGGTAACGCGCGAAGAGGGCGGGCGTGGCGGCGTTCACGCTCACGTCGGTCGCCTGGGCAGAGAGCACCGTGGCGACGAGCAGTTCGAAAGGATTGCGGAACTTCAGCTCGGTGCGGGCATCCGGGTACAGCCCCTCCAGCGCCGACAGCACCAGCGGCGCGCGGGCCTGGGCGCCGCCGGGGAGGGGGGCCGGGGAGGTCGGGCGGGTCACGCGGGGCAGCCTACACCCCGCCTCCCCGGGGTGTCTGTTCCCGGGAGACACTCGGCGCGGCTGGCCCCCGCCTTGCGGCCCGGCGCGCCGCCCACCTGTGGCCCGCTGGCTGACCTCTCCCCTCTTGGCTCTGCCCCCCCCCGGCTTGCACGCGCCGAGGCCCCTTTGCTATCCTGCCCAGGCTTGCGGGCGGCCGTGCCCGCGCACGGGTCCTTAGCTCAGTTGGTAGAGCGGCGGTCTCCAAAACCGTAGGTCGAGGGTTCAAGTCCTTCAGGGCCCGCCAAGTCAGACTCCCCCGCCTCGCGCGGGGGAGTTTTGCCTGTGCCCAGTTGCCCGACCTCAGCCCTCCTCCGCTGGCGGGGCCTCCTCCGGCGGGCCGGCGGGGTCCGGACCCGGGCGCACCTGCACCGCGCCGAGGCTGCCCAGCGCCGCGCGGGCCGTCACCAGCCACGCGGACGGCACCCGCAGTTCCACCAGCGCGCCGCGGGTCAGCAGGGCAAGGGGCCGGGCCAGCGCCACGCGCAACGCTTCCTCACCGCCGCGTCCCTGCCCCTCCACCCGGCCGAGGCCCAGCGTCAGGTTCAGGCGCAGGGGGCGACCGCCTGCGGGAAGGGGCGGCAGGCCCCCCACCTCCAGCACCAGCGGCCTGGTCTGCCCGGCGAGGCGCTCTCCTCCTCCCAGCGGCAGGGCGGCGCCGTCCTCGCCCGCGCGGGCCAGGACCTGCATCTCCAGCGCGGCGCCATGCAGGCCGGCAGCGTCCAGGGCCTCGCCCTCCCGCACCCCGGCCTCCGCGCGGCGGGCGACGTGGTGCATGTCGGCGGGGTGGCGGCCCCGCGAGCGCGCGACCGGCTGCACCCACAGGTCCCGCAGGTGGTCGCGGGCGGCCTCGCCGGCCGGGCCGTGCAAGATCGCCAGCAGCGCCGGCAGGGCGAGGTCGCTGTAAAGCCGCGCCGGGGCGCCCCCCGGCACCAGCCGCAGCCCGGCCAGGATCGCTTCCGTCTCGGCCGCCAGCGAGGTGCCGCCGGGGCCTGCCCCGCTGGCCTGGCGCACTTGCCGGGACCCGGGCTGCACCGCCCGCGCGGCCCAGCCGGAGAAAGTCTGACGCCGCTCGTGGCGGGTGCTTCCGTCGGTATAGACGTGCCAGAGGTCTTCCGGGTCCGGACGGCGGGCCTCAGGCATCGGGCAGGCCGGGAAAGTGGGGCAGGCCCGGCCGCCGCGCCGCGCGCAGGTGGCGCCGCCGGGGCCGCTCGTCGCCGGGGGCGGCCCCGGCGCCGATGTCGCGCCGTTCGCGCAGGGCGGGAAGCATGGGAAGCATCATTCCCGCCCGCTTGGCCCGGGTCAAGACACGGTGGTCCGGGGGCGCAGGGCCTAGGCTGGGGGCCTTCCATGCCCGTGACTGTCCCGCCGCCTGCCGCCCGCCCCGACGCCTCCGCCGCCCTGCGCTTTCCCGAATTCCGCGCGCTGCTGCTCTCCTCGGCGGCCTCGTCGCTGGCGAGCCGGATGCTGGCCGTCGCGGTCGGCTTTCAGGTGTACGAGCTGACGCGCAGCCCGCTGGCGCTGGGCTGGCTGGGGCTGGTCGAGGCGGTTCCGGCGCTGGGGCTGGCCCTGATCGGCGGGCACTACGCCGACCGCCTCGACCGCCGCAGCATCCTGCTGGTGACCCGGCTGGTGTTCGCAGCCTGCGCGGCGGGGCTGGCCTTCGTCTCGTGGGAGGCGGGGCCGCAGACCCCAGTGACGCAGACGCTGGCGCTGCTGTACGGGCTGGTGTTCGTGGCGGGGGTCGCGCGGGGGTTCGGGGACCCGGCCTCGTCGGCGTTCGAGACGCGGATCGTGCCGGCCCCGGCCTTTGTGAACGCCTCCGCGTGGCTGGGCAGTGTGGGGCAGGCGACGGGCATCGTGGGTCCGGCGCTGGGCGGGCTGCTGCTGGCCTCGTGGAGCGCGGGCGGCACCTACGCGCTGGTCGCGGGGCTGACGCTGCTGGCCTGGGCGGGGCTATGGCGCATCTCGCCCAAGCCCCAGCCCGCGCCCCCGGCGCACGAGCGGCGGCGCGACAGCCTCCTGGGAGGCCTCCGGTTCGTGCGGCGCGACCCGGTGATCCTGGGGTCGATGGCGCTCGACCTCTTCGCGGTGCTGTTCGGCGGGGTGGTGGCGCTGCTGCCGGTCTTTGCCCGCGACATCCTGCGGGTGGGGCCGCAGGGCCTGGGGCTGATGCTGGCGGCCCCGGCGGTGGGCGCCCTGCTGGTGATGCTGTGGGCCACCCGTCACCCGCCGCTGCGAAACAGCGGGCGCACGCTGCTGCTGGGGGTGGCAGGCTTCGGGGTCAGCATCATCGTGTTCGCGCTCTCGCGGGATTTTTATCTGTCACTGGTCGCGCTCTTTTTTACGGGTGTCTTCGACGGGGTGAACATGGTGATCCGCAAGGCGATCCTGCGGCTGCGGACGCCCGACCACCTGCGCGGGCGGGTCGCGGCGGTCAGCCTGCTCTTCATCGGGTCGAGCAACGAACTCGGCGCGCTGGAAAGCGGCGTTGCGGCCAGCCTGCTGGGCACGGCGCGCTCGGTATGGGCGGGCGGACTGGTCACGCTGCTGGTCGTCGCGCTGGTGGCGTGGCGGGTGCCGGGGCTGCGCTCGCTGCACCTGGGAGAGGAGGGGCCGGGGGACCGGCCACCCGAGCCGCAGGTGGGGGAAACGGTTTCACGGGCCTGAGCCGCAGGACGCGGTCCCCCCCTCTACTCCCCGTCCAGGTCCACGAAGCGCAGGTCGAGGTCCGGCAGCCCTTCCACGAAGCCGTGCAGCAGCTCCAGCGCGCCCACGAGGTCCGCGAGGTCGAGCACCTCGACCGGGCTGTGGGTGGAGCGGTTGGCGACCGACACCGCGCCGGCCGGAATGCCCCGGCCCGCGTGTTGCAGGGCGCCCGCGTCGGTGCCGATGCCCTTCAGGAGTTCGTGCTGCACCGCCACGCCCCGCGCCCCGGCCGCCGCCTCCAGCCCGCGCCGCACGGCGGGGTGCGCCAGCGTGGAAAAGTCCATCACCTTGATCGCCGGACCCGCGCCCAGGCGGAGGTGTGCGCCCGCCAGTTCGGGCGTGTCGTCGGCGGCCGTCATGTCGAGCGCGAGGGCCACGTCGGCCCCGTTGGCCTGGGCCACCGCCTGGGCGCCGCGCAAGCCCACTTCCTCCTGCACGGTAAAGGCCACGACCAGCGTGACGGGCGGCGGCGTGTCGCGGTAGCGCTCCAGCAGGGCCAGCAGCACCGCGCAGCCCGCCCGGTCGTCGAGGGCGTGCGCCGTGTAGCGTCCGCTGCCCCGGCCCAGCTCGGTTAGCTCGCCCACGAAGCCGACCGGATCGCCCACGCGGACGTCCATCCCGGCGACCTCGTCTGCCGTGCGGGCGCCGATGTCCACGTACAGCTCGGCGTAGGGCACCACCCGGGAGCGGTCCGCGTCGGCCAGCAGGTGCGCGCTCTTGGTGCCGATCACGCCGAGCAGCCGCTCCTGAGACGTGCGAATCCAGACGCGCTGGGCAGGCAGAATGCGGTCGTCGCTGCCGCCCACCTTTTCCAGCCGCAGGAAACCGCCGGGCGTGACCTGCCGCACCCGGAAGCCGATCTCGTCGAGGTGGGCGGCCAGGATCAGGCGCCGCGCCCCGGGGGCTGCCGCCTCGCGCACGGCGACGACGTTGCCGAAGGCGTCCACCTCCACCCGGTCGGCCAGCCCCGAGGCGGCCCGGAACACGGCGCGAATCACGTCTTCCTCCGAGCCGCTGGGGCCGGTCAGGGTGACGAGCAGGCGCAGCTGGGCGAGGATGGCGTCGGCGGAGGCCGCGTCGGTCGGGTGACTGGACATGCGGACAGGATAGAAGGCGCCGGGCGCAGGCGGGGGCTTCAGTGAGCCGCGCAACGCCGTCGGACCACCGAGAAGTCCGGCGGCGTTCTGGGGGCGGGGTTACCTCTCGAGTTCGGTGCGGGCGCGTTCCCAGTCGCTGACCCGGCTGATCTCCGCGAGGTCGTCCGCGCTGAGCTGTACGTCCAGCGTGCCCAGCAACTCGCGCAGCTGCCCCACGCTGTTGGCCCCGATGATGGGCGCCGTGACGCCCGGCTGGGCCAGCAGCCAGGCCAGCGCGACCTGGGCGGGGTGGGCGCCGTGACGGTCCGCGACCGCGACGAGCGTCTCGACCGTGTCGAAGTTCTGCTCGCTGAAGCGCCGCGCGGCGTTCTCGCTCGCCCGCACGCTGCCCGGCAGCGGCTGGCCCCGGCGGTACTTGCCGGTCAGCATCCCGCCGCCCAGCGGACTCCAGGGAATCACGCCCAGCCCGTACTCGGTCGCCACCCGCGCCAGCTCGCGCTCGAAGTTCGCGCGGGTGGGCGAGAGCAGGCTGTATTCGGGCTGGATGCTGACAAAGGCTTCCAGGCCCCGGCGGTCACTCGTCCACAGGGCCTGCATCAGCCGCCACGCGGAGTAGTTCGAGCAGCCGATGTAGCGCACGTACCCGCGCTGCACCAGCTCGGAAAAGGCCGCCAGCGTCTCCTCGATGGGCGTCTGCGAGTCGATCCAGTGCGCCTGATACAGGTCGATGTGGTCCACGCCCAGGCGGCGCAGGCTGTCCTCACAGGCCTGCATGATCCAGCGCCGCGACAGCCCCTCGCGCTGGTGGACGCTGCCCCGGCCCTCGACCCCGCGCTCGCCCATCGGCCCGCGCACCTTGGTGGCGATCACCACGTCGTTCCGGCGGCCCCGCGCCCTGAGCCAGCGGCCGATGACCTCCTCGGACACGCCGCCGGGATTGCCCGGCGTCCAGGTCGTGTAGATGTCGGCGGTGTCGATGAAGTTGCCGCCCGCCGCGTGGTAGACGTCGAGCAGGTCAAAGGCGGTGGCCTCGTCGGCGGTCCAGCCGAACTGCATGGTGCCCAGGCCCAGGGGAAAGAGGTGCAGGCCGCTGCGGCCCAGCTGACGGTAGGGGGTCATGGGGACACGTCCTTTCGGGGAGACGGGAGGCGCCGGAAAGCTTCAGTCCCCGCGCTCGGCGGTCGCCTCACGCAGCCAGGACTGGAACTCGGGCAGGGCGCGGTCGAAAGGCAGGGCGACGATCTCGGGGACCTCGTAGGGATGCATGCCCCGGATGCGGCTTTCGAGGTCCGGGTAGCGCTCGCCGGTCGTCTTGACCAGCAGCAGGGTCTCGGGTTCCTCGGCCACCTCGCCCTCCCAGCGGTAGACGCTGTGGACGCCGGGCAGTACGTTCACGCACCCGGCCAGGCGTTCATGGACCAGCGTCCGGGCCAACTCGTGGGCGCGCCCGGAAGGCACCGTGACCAGCACGACAAGTGACATAGCCTGCCCAGCATAGCCGGGGCGGCGGGGCCGCCATGCCCGGCGATTATTGAGCTTTCTCACGCGGGGGGCGGGGGGTGGGCCGCGCGGCCCGCGCTCAGGGCACCCGCAGGGCCGCGCAGTTCTCGCCGGGCGTCTCGGGGGCACCCTCGGCCACCACGATCTGTTCGTCGCCTCCCACAAAGCCCTGACAGCGGGCCAACACTTCCAGATACCCGGGGTCGAGGGCGCCGCGTTCGGCCTCGCGCAGCACGCGCAGGTCACGCTCCAGCGCCGCGATACGCGCGTTGGTCGCGCGGGTGTCCTGCTGCCAGTTGAGGGTGCGGTAGGTCAGGTTGCCCAGCTGAAAGGTGAGCTGCACGATGCCCAGCCCGGTCAGGGCGCAGGCGAACATCAGGGTCAGGGGCAGGCGCTGCACCTGCCGCCAGCGCGTCCCCAGGCCCCGGGACGGCGGGGGCGGGGGCGGCGGCGGGTCCTGGGCGGTCATGAGCCAGAGCATAGCGCCGCGCGGCGTGAGGGGCAGAGAGGGGCACAGAGCCGCAGCCCGCCGGGGCGGCAGGTGGTCTAATGGCGGCCATGAGCATGAGCGAGACCGGACCGCGCCCCCCGGCGGGGGCCTTGGCAGACCTCGACTGGACGCGCGCCCACCGCAGCGAGATCCAGATGCGCTACGGCGACATCGACGCGATGGGGCACCTGAACAACGCCGTGTACGTCCAGTACCTCGAAACGTCGCGGGTGCTGCTGATGCGCGAGCTGGAGGTGCCGGACCGCGAGGACCGCTCGGTGATCGCCCGGCTGGAACTCGACTACCGCCGCGAGGTGCTGTGGGGCCAGCGGGTCGCGGTCGAGTCGCTGGTCGAGCGCCTGGGCCGCAGCAGTTGGACGGTGGTCTCGCGCCTGACCGCCGACGGCCTGCCCTGCGCCTACGCCCGCACGGTGCAGGTGCGGGTCGACGCCGCCCACCGCCCCGAGGTCCTGCCCCCCGCCCTGCGCGCCCGGCTGGAGACGCTGCTCGCCGCGCCTCTTCAGGCCGGGGTGGCCCCCCCCCGCACCCCATGAGCGGCTCCCCGCACTTCGACGACCGCGTGCTGTACCAGGGCGACGTGTGGGTGCGCCTCGACACCCTGCCCCGGCTGCTGGCGGAAGGCTGGCGGCGCACGCTGGCCCAGGGCGGCGTGGTCACGGTGGTCCGCACGCCCTTTCAGTGGGCGATGGCCAGCCCGGTCATCGAGATCGAGACCGGCGGCTACCTGGGCGACGTGGGCCTCTACGTGCCCGAGGTGCAGCTTGCGGAGGCCCTGGCGCTGCTGCGGGCCGACGATCCCGGCGAGCTGCCCGGCGCCTAGAGGCCAGCGCCCAGGCGCCGGGGGGCTACACTCTTTCCCGCTGGAAACGCTTCCGGCCATCCGGCCACCCGTGACGCCCCAGACCGAACACCCGACCCGCGCCAGACGGAGGTTTTTCCCGTGACCCAGGCTTCTTCCGACCCCACCGCGCCTTTCCCTGCTCCGGCCATCGGCATCGACGTGGGCGGCACCAAGATCGCCAGCGGCGTGTTGATCGGCGGCGAGTTGCGCGGCCGCCACGTCCAGCCCACGCCCGAGACCGGCTGGCCCGCCGTGCTGGACGCCATCGCCGCGCAGGTGCAGGGGCTTCAGGCGCAGTTTCCGGACGCCGCCCGGGTTGGGGTCGGCGTGCCCGGCCCCCTCTCGCTGGACCGCCGCCGGGTGAAGTTCGCGCCCAACATCTACGGCTTTACCGACGTGCCGCTGGTCGAGGGCCTCGAAGAGCGGCTGGGACTGAGGGTGGTGCTGGAAAACGACGCCAAGGCCGCCGCGCTGGCCGAAGCCCACCTGGGCGCGGCGCGCGGCACCGGGAGCAGCGTGTACGTGACGGTCAGCACCGGCATCGGCGCGGGCATCGTGCTGGGCGGCCGGATCTGGCGCGGGCGGCACGGGATCGCGGGGGAACTTGGGCACGTCACCGTGATGCCGGGCGGGCCGGTCAGCGGCGCGGGGCTGGACGGCGCGCTGGAGGCCATCGCCAGCGGCACCGCCATCGCCCGCGACGCGAGTTACGCCCTGAACCGCGACGTGAGCACCGCCGAGGCCTTTACGCTGGCGGCGGGCGGGCACCCGGCGGCGCGGCGGGTGGTGGACCAGGCGCTGCGGCACATCGGGGTGGCCTTATCGGACCTGCAAAAGCTGCTCGACCCGGAAGTCTTCGTGATCGGCGGCGGGGTGGCGAGCGTCGGGGACGCCTTTTTCGAGGGTGTGCAGGCCGCCGCCGACGAGTACGCCGGGCCGTTTGCCCCGGTGACCATCCGCCGCGCCCAGCTGGGGGGCGACGCGGGCGTGATCGGGGCGGCGCTCGCCGCAGGGCAGGAGGGGGCGTGAGCGGCCCCCGCCACACCCGGCGCGAGGTGGCCCTGATCGCCCACGACCGCCAGAAGCTCGAACTCGCCCTCTTCGCCCTCGCGCACCGGGAGGTGCTGACCCATTTTCCGCTGGTCGCCACCGGCACGACCGGAGGCATCCTGGCGAGCAAGACCGGCCTCGCGGTCGAACGGGTGCTGTCCGGTCCCCAGGGCGGCGACCAGCAGATCGGGGCGCGCATCGCGGAGGAACGGGTGCTGGCCGTCTTTTTCTTCCGCGACCCCCTCACCGCCCAGCCGCACGAACCCGACGTGTCGGCCCTGGTGCGGCTGTGCGACGTGCACGATGTGCCGCTGGCGACCAACCCCGCCTCGGCGGAGGCGCTGATGCTGTGGCTGCAACAGCGCAGCTCGTAGCCCGCCGCGCGTAGCAAAAGAAGGTGGGCAACGTTGCGCCCGTCGCCCACCTTGCTCTCCCCGCCACCCGCTCAGATCACGAACTCGCCCGCCCGCATCACCGGCTCGCGCCCCCCGCCTTTCGTGACGCCGTCCACGTCCATCTCGCCCGAGCCGATCATCCAGTCCACGTGGGTGAGCGAGTCGTTGCCGCCCTTGGCCGCGAACTGCTCGGTGGTCATCGCCGCGCCGCCCTGCACGTTGTTGCGGTACGCGCTGCCGATGGCGATGTGCGAGGCGGCGTTCTCGTCGTAGAGGGTATTCATGAACAGCAGGCCCGAGCGGCTGATCGGGCTGGAGTGCGGCACCAGCGCGACCTCGCCCAGGCGGTGGCTGCCCTCGTCGGTGGCGATCATCTGCCGCAGGGTGTCCTGGCCCTGGCTGGCCGTGGCCTCCACGACCCGCCCGCCCTCGAAGCGGATGCGGATGCCCTCGATCAGCACGCCGTTGTAGGAGAGCGGCTTGGTGCTCACGACCGTGCCCTCCACCCGCTCGCGGTGGGGAGCGGTCCAGACCTCCTCGGTGGGGATGTTGGCCGTGAAGGTGATGCCCGAGGGGGTATCCGCCGCGCCCCCGCCCCAGACGTGGTCGTCCGCGAGACCCACGGTGAGGTCGGTCTCGCCCCCCCGGAAGTGCAGCGCAGCGTACTGCTTGCCCGTCAGGGTGTCGCGGCGGCGCTTGAGGTCCGCGAGGTGCGCCTGCCACTGCTCCAGCGCGTCAGGCTGATCTGCCCGCGTGGCGGCGAAAATCGCGTCCCACTGCCGCGCCACCGCCTCCTCGCGGGAGACGCCCGGAAACATCAGCTCGGCCCACCCGGGGACCGGCGCCGAGATCAGGTTCCAGTTCAGGCGGTTGGTCATCACCTGGGCGGTGTAGGGCTTGCGGTAGGCCGCCAGGGTGCGCTGGTGGGCGGTGACGCGGGCGGGATCCACCCCCGCGTAGAGGTTGGGGTTGGTCGCCCGGATGGCGATGACGGCGCCGCCCGCCTCGGCGGTCTCGATCTCGGCGTCCACCCGCCACTCGCTGAGCTGCTCGAACGACCCCTCCGGCGCCAGCGAGAAGCGCGCGAGCTGCACGTCGTCGTCGTCCCAGCGCACGTCCACGAAGCCCGCGCCCGCCGCGTAGGCCTCGCGCACGATCAGGCGGGCCAGCGGCGCTGTGTCCACCGGGGCCTGCACCAGCACCCGCTGGCCCTCGCGCACGCCCAGGCCCACGCGCACCGCCAGGCGGGCGTAGTTGCGCAGCTTCTCCTCGAAACTCAGGTTGTTGGTCACGCGGCCCAGCATAACCTCCCGGGCCGCGCCCTTGACGGCGGCGGGGACGGCGTCTATAGTTCTGTGGCTGGCCGTCGAGGCGTAGCGCAGCCTGGTAGCGCACTACCTTGGGGTGGTAGGGGTCGTGAGTTCAAATCTCGCCGCCTCGACCAGCAGAACCCGCTCTGAGAGCGGGTTTTTTCGTTTCTGCACGCTAAGCAGGAACGGCCACTCCTGCACCCAGCAGCAACCGGTGCAGCAACTGGAATCCTGAGACCTCAGCTGGGGAGTGTCGGTGCCCCCCTCGTCTGTCGGCCTTGCAGCAGATCGTTCAGGCTCAGGGCGGCCCGGTCCCGCTGCTCCTCGAACACATGACCGTACACGTCCAGGGTCATGCTGGCGTGCGCGTGCCCCAGCCGGTCGGCCAGCGCCTTCGGGTCCAGGCCCTGATAGATCGCCAGGCTGGCGTAGGTGTGCCGGATGTCGTGAATCCGGATGGGCCGGATCTTCGCTTCGGCCAGCAGGGTGTACCAGTCCCGCAGCAGATTGCGCGGATGGTAGATGGTGCCGATGGGGGTCGGGAAAACCAGGTCCTGCTCTCGCCACTCATCGCCAGCCGCCAGGCGCTCCCGGGCCTGCCGCTCGCGGTGGAGCGCCAGCGCTTCGAGCGTATCGGCGGGCAGGGGGACGCGGCGCCGACTCTTCTCGCTCTTGGGCGTCTGGAGATGAGGGGTATTGCCTACGAGCACGCAGTTCTGACGGACGTGCAAGACGCCCTTCTGAATGTCCTGCCGGCGCAGGCCGCAAAGCTCGCCGCGCCGCAGGCCGGTGGTGATTGCGAGGTACACCAGGCCGTACAGGCGGCTGTTCTGAATGGCCAGGATCAGGCGGTGAATCTCGCTCGGCTCCCAAACCTGCATGTCGCGCTTGGCAGGCTTGACGCGCTTGACCGCCTCGACCGGATTGCGGGTGATCAGCCCCAGCTGGAGCGCGTGGCGCATGGCGCTGCCCAGCAGACTCAGCGCGCCGTGCACGGTGGTCGTGCCGAGGGGGGGCAACGTTTCCCCTTCTGGCAGCTTCTGGCCCTTGCCAGGCTTGCGGGGCGTGGTGAGCAGGGTCGTCTGGAGGCGCTGCACGTCGAGCGGCGTGAGCTTCTGGAGGTGATATCGACCGATATGCGGGGTGACGTACAGCTTGATGATGTACTCGCGCTTCTCGATGGTCGTGGGCTTGAGGCTCCCCTTCGTGTCGCGCATCCACTCGTCGAGGTATTCCGCGACCGTCATGCGGCTGGGGTCCACCAGGGCGTTTTCCTCTTTGAGACGCAGCAGGTGTCGGATCTTCTCACGCACCTCTTTCTGCGTCTTCCCGCTGACGTACTTCCGTTTGGGGCGGCCGAGGCCGTCGATCTGAACGGTGATGCTGCCGCGCCAGGTTCTATCGGGCAGCTGATAGACGCTGCCCTCGCCATTGGCCCGCTTCGCCACCGCTACTCGGCCTCCCCTTCCAGGGTTCTCCAACGGTCCAGGGGATCGACCGGCGTAATCTCCACGAAAATGGGGGCTTCCTCTGTGCCCGTCGCTTCCAGGGCTTCATAGACCCGGTCCCGGAAGGATGGGCTCTGGAACATGTATTGGTTCATCGTGAGCGAGATGCGCGTTATCCGCCGACCGTCCTCGTCACTGATCCGGATTTGGGGATCGCCCACGCTCCGCTTGACCGTCAGCGCGGTCAAGACCCTACGCGTGGCTTCCGGCAGCAAGGTCAGGTCTGGCCAATCATCCAGGCGACTGCCTACACCCTCGTTCCAGATCCGCACCAGCGTGCCATGGTCCAGCGGGTGCGGTTTCATGCGGTAAGGGGGTTCGATCACGCCGGTGACCAGCTTGATCTGGGTGTGAATGGACTCGGCGAACGGTTCGACCCGTTCCTGAATGGCCCTGAGCGGAAGGTCGGTATCCACCCAGGTCGCGCAGAAGATGGTCTCGTCCGCTCCATGCCGACTGAACTCCACAGGAACCTCGTCGAATGTGAACAACCGACGCATGGAATAACCATCGGTGCTGCCGAGGATTTCCAGCACGTGGTAGGGCATCAGTGGTCCCATCCCCGGTACTTCGTGTGTTCCCAGTGCAGACCGTCCAGGCTTGTGGCGTACACCCGACCCATATTCCGCATGCTGCTGTCGAGCAGCGTAGGCCCGTGCGCCGGGTTGTCGCTGTACATGGCAGGCCGCCCCGCCCGCAGGCGCAGGCGTTTGACCACCATGGAGCCGTCTGGCATCCGGAACGCGAACACGTGTCCGTACTGGGTCAGTACGTCGCGTCTGTCGACGAGGGCATAACAACCGTGCGGCAGGCCCCCGCCGTCAGGCAAGCTCATGCTGTCGCCGTCGACCTGCAAAGCGAACATCCCGAATCGCCGGAAGCCCAGCGGAATCGGGAAGGTCACACGGCGTTGAAAGGGGCTGGGATCGAGTGCCAATCCGGCACTGATGAAACCGACGAGTGGGGCTTTGCTTGGAACGTAACGACGAGGAAGGAAGTATGACGGCATGTCGTGGGGTCTCCTAGTTCAGTTGGTGAGGTTCGCGGTCGCTGGTGACCGTGTTGACGACGCCGACGACACGGGCCTCACTTGCGGGAATGTCTTCGTGGCTGCGGTTCTCGGCGCGAAACACGGGGCCGAGACGGGTCTGGGTGTACATGCGAACGTGGACGCCGTCCTCGTCAGTCACGACGTAGACGCGTCCTTCGGCAGGAGTGGTGTCAGCCCGGTCCACGTGCAGGAACTCTCCTGGCCGAATGCTGGCAGCGGTGAGGCCCATCATCTCGTCGGAGTCCATGCGCAGCAGCAAAGGCTGTTTCACATCGGGCGCGACAGCGTGGTGGTCGATCGGGGCGCCAGGATCGTCCGGCGTGAGCGCGGCTTGCAGGGGGTACACATCCGCACTGCCTTCCGCAACCAGGCTGGCGTCCGCGATGCCCAGGTCCAGGCCAGTAGCCCGCTGCATCTGCGAGAACGACCAGTCCAAGCCTTTAGCGAGAGCTACCGCTTTCCCGAGACCAACGTTCAACAGATGGACACGCCCTGTTTCCACATCGGCAACGTTGGATGTGGTCAGGACTTCCTTCCCCTCTTCGTCGTACCCCCCAGCAGCCGCAACGTCTTCCTGACGCTTCCCAAGCGCCATACGCCGCTTCACGAGCGCTTGCGCCCACGCTGGGCGATCTTTTTGCTGGCGGCTGACTCTGGGCATGGGGAGTATGGATGCGTACATTTAGACGCTACTACGCAGACTGTACGTTCTGGGTTCCCCCAGATCAAAAGTTCCTACCCAAGTCGTACATTGACAATGTATGGGTGTACCCATAAACTGAACCATGCGAATGAGCGAGATCAGGCGGCTGCGCACGGAGCGCAACCTGTCCCGTGACGAGCTGGCGGCAAAGTCAGGCGTCTCGTCACTGACGATCCGTGCGCATGAACTAGGCACTGTCAACGGCACCGAAACCAAAACTGCAGAAGCGATTGCTGCGGCTTTGGACGTTCCACTTCAGGCTCTTTTTTTTCCTCTAAACTTGGATATATCCAAACAAGATGGAGAGGGCCAGGAGGCTTCCATATGAAGCTCGCTTACACCTACGACGAGGCAGCGGCGCAGTTGGGCTGTCAGAAGGATTTGGTACGGGACCTCGTGGCCAGCGGCGACTTGCAGGCATTCACCGTGAGCCCGAAGCCGGACGCCCGGAGCAAGCGCATCAGCCACGCGGAACTCACCCGTTTTATCGCTGCTCGCGAGGACGCCGAGCGGCGCAAATTCGCGGGCCTGACCCTCAGCTCCAACGCGCGGCAAAGCGCGTGAGCTTGGGCCGCAATTCGTGCGGCCCAACAACAAAAAGCGCGCCGTACGGGAGTCGCAGTCCCAGGCACGCAGATCGGAGATCACATGAACAGTACCCCGCGTCCGACCGTCATCACAAGTCCCCCGCGATACAAGCGGCGGCTGTCCACCCTGGTGGACAAGGTCAGCGTCCCTCTGCACACCCGCGAGGGCAAGCGCCGCCTGTTCCGCCACAGCGTCTGGCCCTACGTCAACCCCGCCTTCCCCAGCTGGACGTCGCTCACCTTCTGGCCCGGCTGGCTGAGCAACACCGCCAGCGGCCGCATCTGCCTGATGACCAGCGAGGTCTGCCCGACGGGCGACCTCGACGCCACCCTCGACCGCATCCAGGCCGAGCACGGCGTCCACCTGTGGCTGCGCCCGATCCGGGTGCCCACCACCTGGCCGCGCGGGAACTGGTGGTGGCCTGAGGTCAGCCTGACCGTCTGGGAGCTGCACCTGGACAAGGCGCATACGGGTCTGAAGGCGGTGGCCGGGTGAGCCGCTCCGCCCACGACGCCCGCAACCTCGAACAGATCGCGCTGCTGCACGAGCACCTGGATAGCAGGGTCGGCAGTGGCTACCGCCCGCGCGCCTGGTGCCTGAACCCCGGCTGCCACGAGCCCATCGACCCGGCCTGCGCCGCGTGCCCCCACTGCGGGCACCCGCAGGCCCTGCCCGTGCCCACCACCGTCTCCCAAACGCGCTGCCTGCTGTGTGGCCGCGACGGCTGCGACGGCTCGCTCTCGCAATGCACGGAGCGGTGGCGCTGATGCCTCACCCCAACGGACCCCGTACCCGAATTCTGCGGCTGTACCGCACGTTCACCACGCTCGACGCCGGGCTGGTGGCCGCTGCCCTTGGCATCACGCAGCAGCAGGCATCAGGCCAGCTCATCACCCTGTTCCATGCCGGACAGGTGCTCCGTGCGTCACGTCGGAGCGCCCGCCGCCCTTACCTCCGCATCGAATACCACCGGGAAGTCCGCTGATGCGCGCCTATCTGCGTCAGGCCACCGGCTACGGCCCGCTCGGGCTGCTGCTGGCACTCGTGCTGATCCTGGTGGCCACCCTGCTGGGCCTGGACGCCCTGCGCCAGTCCGTCGCTGCCGTCGCCGACCCGCTGCGCCTGCTGCTGGCCGCGCCGGAGATGGCGGGCGCCCTCGCGGCGCTGTTCCTCTCCCGCCGCTTGCAGGACCTCGTGCCTCAGGAGGTGCGCCCGTGAAGCTCTCCGACGTTCAGAAGCGCCTCGCCGCGCCGTTCCCCGCGCATCTCGTGGGCTGGAAGCCCCAGGCCCTGACCAAGGACCGCTCCCGCGCGTTGCTGGTGGCATACATCGACGCCCGCGCCGTGATGGACCGCCTCGACGCCACCTGTCCCGACCTCTGGGAGTTCCGGACCCGTGAGGTCACCGGCACGCCCACCCCCATCGTGCAGGGCAGCCTCACCGTCCTGGGCGTCACCCGCGAGGACTACGGCGAGGCGGGCGAGGGCGAGGCGGGCACGATCAAGGCTGCCGCCTCCGACGCCCTGAAGCGCTGCGCGGTCCACTTCGGCATCGGGCGCTACCTCTACGACCTCCCGAAGTGCTGGGCGGACTGGGACGACAAGAAGCGCGAGCCGGTCAGCACTCCCGAGCTGCCCGAGTGGGCGCGGCCCGAGCACGAGCGCAGCCCCGGCGGCGCCCACATCGTGCAGGCAATGGAGCAACTCCGGTACGAGCTGCCGGAGGACCTCGACCTCCAGCGCGAGGTCTACAGGTGCCTCAAGGCGGCCCTGAACACCGTCTACCCGGCCGCGCGTCAGCCTGTCGCCCGTGAACCCGAAGCGGAGGGCGACTTGCCGACGCCCCCTCTTGACCCCATCAGCAAGGCCACCAAGAGCCAGATCGCCGCGCACCTGGAAGGCCCGCGCTGGGGCCTGGAGCGGGACGAGCGCCTGGCTTTCACGTCCTGGCTGGCCGACCGGCGGGACGCGCCGCTCGCCTCCAGCGCGGAGCTGACCGAGACCGAGGGCCGCCGGGCACTGAACGCCATCGAGCGTTGCGCGAAGCCCAAGACCCTGCTCGGCCAGTGGCGGGCCGACCCCGCCGGGCTGCCCGGCGAGGCCGAGGCGTTGGGGGCGGTGGGCTGACGTGGCCGAGATCAAGCTGCACGGGAAGCGGGGGGAGGGCAAGGTCGCGCTGTGCGACGACGCCGACCACGCCCTGCTCTCGCAGCACCGCTGGCACCTGAACAGCGACGGGTACGTCCGCACGTACTGGCGTAAGCCCGGCGTCCGCAGCACCACGATGCAGATGCACCTGCTCCTGACCGACGAGAAGGGCGGGCACTACAAGGACCACCGGGACGGCAACAAGCTCGACAACCGCCGCGCGAACCTGCGGCCCTGCACGCAGCAGGAAAACTCCTTCAACCGCCGGATGCACCGCAACAACAAGAGCGGGTACAAGGGCGTGGTCCGCCGCAAGAGGAAGTGGGCGGCCTTCGTGCACCAGGACGGGGAGCAGACCTTCCTGGGCCTGTACGACAGCGCCGAACTCGCTGCCGCCGCCTACAACGGCGCGGCCCGCGCCCTCTTCGGGGCGTTCGCCCGGCTGAACGTCATCCCGGCGCCGGAGGTGGCCCATGCCGCCGACTGACGCGCCTGCACTGACCGACGTGCTCGCCGAGCTGTTCGCGGCGGCAGCGGCGGGCGGGGTGGCCCGCCGAACGGTCGCGCGGGGCCTCCAGCTGCGGGCGGTCGTGCGGGAGAGCGGACGGCGCGAGCTGCTGCTGTGGCGCAATGCCTCCCGCCTGCCCAGCGGGACCGAGTGCAAGGTCGTGGCCCGCGACGCCGGGTTCGTCGAGCCGGTGTTCAAGGCCTGGCCCTGCGAGGGCGTGGACGGCTTCCACCTGCGCGACCGCGCCGACTGGCAGCACCCCTGCACCCACGTCTGGGGCGCGACGGTGTTCCTGTCCGGGCGCCAGGAGGGCGGGACCTCGCGGACCTGCACGCGCTGCGGGACCACGGCGAGCGTGCTGCACAGGAAGCGCGCGAAGGCCTCGACCTTCCTCTACAACGACCACGAGGTCAGCGAGGCGACCTACCTGAGCGCCACGGTGGCCGGGCCGATGCCCAGCACCCTGGACCGCGAGGAGAGGGCCGCGCTGATCGCGGAGCTGGCGCAGATGCCCACCACGATCAACGACCGGCTGGCGCTGCGGGGCGAGGTCTGCGGCCTGTGCGTGTACGGGGAGCCTGCCGAGTACGGGATGGTCGCCTGCACGCTGGGCTGGGAAGCCCACGACAACGTCTGGATCGAGCCGTTCGCCGGGAAGGGCTGGCTGCCCGCCACACAGGGACACCCGGGCGTGCCGCTGCCGCTGCTGACGCCCGCCTGCCGCTGCATGGCCACCGGGGGCCGTTGGGCGCCCCGGAGGGTGGCGTGAGCAGCAAGAACGCTGGAGTGCGTCTGGTCGCCCGCTTCCTGGGCGTCCAGAACACCATCCCGGTGCCGGTGCCCTTCGTTCACCTGCTCGGCGACTACACCGCTGCCGCCTTCCTCTCGCAGTGCCTGTACTGGGGTGAGCGCAGCGGCGATCAGGAAGGCTGGTTTTACAAGACCCACGCCGACTGGTACGAGGAATTGCTGCTCACCCCCGACCAGATTCGCCGCTGCACCCGGACGTGCGAGCCGTATCTCGAAACGGCGCGCCGGGGCGTCCTCGGGAAGACGCATTACCGCGTCCGTGAACACGAGCTGGGGGAAGCCCTCCAGATGTTGGGAAACCCAACGTCTAGAAGTGGGGAAACCCAACATCTAGACGTTGGCAAACCCAAGGTCCAGACGTCGGGAAAGTCCACTTCTAGACGTACGGGAAACCCAACATCTCCTAATAAGGAAGCAAAGACTACAGCAGAGACCACAGCAGAAGAGGGCGCGCAGCGCGCCGCCGCTCCGTCCACGGGGCAGGTTCAAAACGACCCATCCGGCACAGGCGGCGCTGATCGCGCCGAAGCCCCTGACGGGGCCCGAGGGTCACACGCCACGGCCGTTTCCGGAACTCAGTCGACGGGTGGGCACGAACCGAGCAACGCCACCAGCACGGAAGAAGTTCCGGCGCGGCCCGGCGAGGTCGCCCTGCGCTCCGCGATGGGCGAGAAGTTCTACGGCGAGCTGCTGGCCGAGGACCCCGACCGCGCCGCCTGGGGCGACCTGACCACGGAGCGCGTCGGCGAGCTGCGCCGCGCCGCGAAGGCCGAGGCCAAGGAAAAGAACCTCGACGCCTGGCGCACCCCCTTCATCCGGCTGCTGGACCACGAGATCGTCCGCGCCCCCGAATCCCCCTCCACCCCCACGAAGGCCAGCGTGTCTGACCTCGTGCGTGCCCGCCTGCAAGGAGCGAAACCGTGAGTACCCAGACCCCGACCGACCTGGCGCAGATCGACGCTAAGACCCTCGGCATGGCCCGGCTGCTGGCCGCCCACCCCAACGCCCAGCGCGGCCTCCAGCGCAGCATCGAGCGGCAGCAGGAGCAGCGCGAAGCGCAGCGGACCCCCCGCCGGTTCGCGGCGCCGATGGACTGCCCCCACTGCGGCGCTCCCGGCATCACCTACCTGACGCTGCCCACCAAGGACGGCCCGCGCGAGTTCAAGCGGAGGCCCATGGACTGCTGCCAGCCTGCTCTGCGCGACGCCGCCGAGAACGCGTTGCACTACGCGCTGAACCCCAACAACTGCGCGGAGGAGCGCGTGGAGGCCGCCGACCGTTACGCGGCCCTGAAGGGGAGCATCACCGCCCCGGCGCTGCTGCGCGAGCTGGACACGCACGAGGCGCTGCTGGCGGATATCGAGGCCCGCGTCTCCGGCCTGACCCGCGCCCAGGGTGGCGTGGAGTACGGGAACGGTGCCCAGAACCTGCGGCTGGTGCAGCCGTGAGCCGCGCCCTCTCGCCCGAGGTGCAAGCCACGCTGCGCGCCGCCACGATCAGCGAGGACGGCCTGACGCTGACCCTGGCCGGGGAACTCGACCGCAAGCTTTATCAGGCCACCGCCAAGGCTATCGAGGCGCTGGGCGGCAAGTGGAACCGCAGAGCTCAGGCCCACCTGTTCACCAGCGACGTGCGCGACCTGCTGGCCGGGGTGCTCGACGGCGACGCGCTGCCCAAGAAGAACCCCCTGGCCTTCTTCGCGACGCCGGAGCCGCTGGTCGTCCTGATGCTGAACCTCCTGGGCGACGTGCGCGGCCAGCGCGTGCTGGAGCCGAGCGCCGGGGACGGCCACATCGCGGACGCGCTGCTGGAGGCGGGCGCCCTGGTGGACGTGATCGAACTCGACGACACCCGGCACGGCCACCTCATCGGGGCCGGGTACCAACCGGTCGCCCGCGACTTTCTGGCCTTCACGCCGAGCGAGCGCTACCCCGTGATCGTCATGAACCCACCCTTCACTGCCGAGGGCGACGCCCAGGCCTACATCACCCACATTGAGCACGCCTGGGCGAACTGCCTCGCGCCGGGCGGGACCCTCGTCGCCATCGCGCCCAGCGGCTTCACCTTCCGCGAGGACCGGCGGGCGCAGGCCTTCCGCGCCCTGGTCGAGGAGCACGGCGAGTACAGCCCCAACGCCCAGAACGCCTTTGTCGAGAGCGGCACGGGCGTCCAGACCGTCACCCTCTACATCCGCAAGCCCGCTCCCCCGCAGGAGGTTGCTATGCTCGTCCCCACCGAACAGGCCGCCAAGAACGCCCGTAAGAGCAGCAAGCAGGCCGCTGTCGCAGAGTCCAAGAAGCAACCCCAGGTCTTCACCGAGTACATGCCCGGCGACTTCGTGATCTGCGAGATCGGCGGGCAACCGATCAACAGCGGCATCACGGGCCTCCACGTCGGCACCCCCCTGCGGTTAGACGTGGTGAACCGCAACGGCCCCAGCACCATCCCGCAGAACGCCATCACCTGCCGCGACGACTACTCGCCCGTCGCGCCCGTGCGGGTGGGGGACCTCGTGACCCTGCGGTTCCGCCAGGGGGAGCTGTTCAAAGTCGTCGAGCCTGCCGGGGCAGACGGGGTAGTGGAGCTGGAGAACATCGCCGCCCCCCAGGACCGGCCCTCCAGTCCACTCTCTGGCCTGCGCGTGACGCGGCGGGTGAACATCGCCGACCTCTACGCCGACCTCAGCCTTCCCCTGCCCAGCTACCTGCAAGAGGCGGCCTCCAATGGTGTTGTCGTCGAGCCTGAGGTTGCCCCCGACCAGCCCGTCCCTGCGGAGTGGCTGGCCCAGCTGGAGGAGTGGCGCACTCGCTTCCACATCGGCGCCCGCGTCCGCTTCCCGGCGGCGAGCAGCACCGAGCCGGGCGCCGTGGAGGAGTTCGTGGGCGTCGTTGTCAGCCACGAGCCTGGGATCAGCGAGCACTGCACCGTGGACGAGGACGGACATAGCACCGTGGTGAAGTTCCGGAACCTTGCGCTCGAAGCTGCCCCCACTGAGGAACCTGCACTCGCCAGCGACCCGGCCCCAGCGTCAGCCACCCCCGACCTTCAGGCCCCCCGCCTCACCCCCGGCGCCATCGGCCTGCTGCTGGTGCCGCTGAGTCAAACCGTCCGCAGCAGTTGCAATGTCCGCAACCACTACGACCCGCAGGCCGTCGAGGAACTGGCGGCCAGCCTCGCGGCCGAGGGCCAGATCGAGAACTGCACCGGCCGCTGGAACGCCGAGGGCCAGGTCGAGATCGTGGCGGGTGAGACGCGCCGCCGCGCACAACTGCTGCGCGTTGAGCGAGGCGAGATCGGTGATGCCTACCCGCTGATGGTCCACATCCGCGAGATGACGGACGCCGAGGCGCTGGCTGTCAGCGCGACCGAGAACATGCGCCGCCGCTCCATGACCGCGCTGGAGGAGTGCGAGGCGATGCAGCGCCTCAACGACGCCGGGCGCAGTGTGGAGGAGATCGCCTCGATGTTCGGGTTCAAGAGCCTCCAGCCGGTGCATGACCGCATCCTCGTTGCGCGGAATTTGCACACCGCCGCCCGGGAGGCCCTTGACAAGGGCAACATCAGCTTCGCGCAGGCTGCCGTCATCGCCCGCGCCCCCGGCCAGCACCTTCAAGAGAGTTTGCTTCAGGCGGCCACCAGCTGGAACCCCACGAGCGCCAAGGGCTTGGCCGAAATGCTCACACGCGGGCAGTTTCTGGTTGCCAATGCGAAGTTCGACGTGGAAGCCAGCGGGCTGGAAATCCGGCGCGACCTGTTCGACGCTTTTGCCCCCTACTTCGAGGACAAGGCAAAGGCGCTCGACGCACAGATCGCGTGGGCGCACGCCCGTGCGCAGGAGATTGAGAAAGACGGTGGGCAGGCGTTCGTCCATGTCGTGACTGGCGAGAACGGCAACTTCTACACGTCTGATCATCGCGCCTACGAGTACGTTGGCCCCAACGATCCAGCTGCGGGCACCATCGTTTACGTCAGCACCCTCTTCGGCACGAGCAGGGAGGAGCGGGCGAAGCTCCGCAGTAACGCTCAGGCCACAACAACAGAGGACGGTGGCACGAAGGTCGAGACGGTACGCCCCATGCGAGACAGTGCCTACCTGGAAGCGCACAAGCTCCGGGCCACCGCTGCCCGCGCCGCCGTCCTGGGTGACCAGCACCTTACCCTCGCCCTGACGGTGTGGGGCCTGATCATCGGCTCCACGAACGACGTGGTGCGGGTGAATCTCCAGCCGGTGAGCGCCGCGCACGAGATCCCCGAGCTGAAGGTCCGGGCAGAGGCGCTGGCGAACCTCCTGGCGCCCGACACCGACAGCGGGAGTGTGTACATCTCGGCGCTCGGCGCATCCGGCGTTCGCCCTGACCCCGAGCGGGTGCTGCGCCGGTTGGTGGCGATGAGCGACGACGAGCTGCTCGGGCACCTCAACACCCTGGCCTCGCTGACTGCCTACGACTGGTTCCAGTACGGCAACAAGACCCCGGCCAAGCCCGAGTACGCCTACCTCGCTTCCTTGACGGACGCACCGCAGCGCCTGGCCGCCAGCTTCCGCCTCACCGACGAGTGGCTCAAGCGCTACCCGCGCCACGAGCTGCTGGCCCTCGCGGACGAGGCGGGGCTAGGGCGAGCGCTGATTGAGGACTGCGGGACCTTGAAGGAGATGCGCGCCCGCCTGCTGGAGCACGCCGACCGCCTGCACGCCGAGGGATTCGTGCCCGCGCTGGTGCGCTTCCCAGAGCCGCCTGCGACCGCTGACGCCACCGCGACTGCCGCCGACTGATCCGCCTTGGGGGCTGCCTCGCGCGGCCCCCTCCCTGCCCTGGAGGGCCCGTCATGACCAGCACACTGACACCGTCCACCCGCCACCACCTCACCATCGCGCCCGCCCCGATTCCCTCCTCCCCGGACGAGCACCAGCTGGCGCTCCCCAACGGCGAGGTCGTCGGGCGGGGCCGCACGCTTTTCCATGCGCGCTGCTGGCGGGAAGGCTGGGACGCCCGCATGGACCTCCGCAGCCAGCGCAGCGGCCCCCGGCCCCACCACGACGGCTACGCCCACTGGCGGCGCGGGTGGGAGCGGGCCAACGCCCACGAGCGCCAGCGGGAAAAGCGCGAGCGGCGCGAGAGGAGCGCATGAAACGGACCCTGAAAGTCGCGGTGGACGCGATCAAGCACGAGCGCGACCAGGGAGGTCAGCCCTTCACGACCCTGCACCTGGAGCTGCCCGACAACACCGAGCTGCGGCTTCTCCAGCGCGCCCACCGCATCACCCGGAAAAAGGACACTCGCGAGGTGGCCACCTTCACCCTCCGCATCTATGGCGGCGGCGACCGGCGCACCTGGACCGTGACCAGCCGGGGCAGCAAGACCAAGGACTTCAAGGTCGTGGCCGTGGTGGAGGTGTACTTCAACGCGCAGGCCCGCTTCGAGAAGTACCTCGACCCGGCAGACCGGACCGCCTACGACGTCGAACTCACGGTGGAGATCGAAGAACCCACCACGCCGCTGTTCCCGAAGAAGGACGACGACAGCGAGAGCGAAGGAATGAGCGCGTGACGGCGCGAGTCCCCTCCCGCACCGAGGACTGCCATGCCTGAGACGATGACCTCACATCCGCTCGACACCTTCCTCGACTGGGCCACCGACCCGCAGCTCGCCGTGCTCGACACCGAGACCACCGGGCTGCAGGGCGAGGTGATCGAACTGGCCCTGGTGGACGCCTGGGGCCGCACGCTGTTCGACGAGCGCATTCGCCCCAGTTGTCCGGTAGAGCCGGGCGCGCAGGCTGTGCACGGCATCTCCGACGCCGACGTGCAGGACTGTCCGAGCATCGCCGAGTTCTGGCCGCGCCTGCGCGACCTGCTGACCAGCCACCACGTCGTGATCTACAACAAGGCCTTCGACCTCCCGCGCCTGGTGCAGTCGCTCGACGCGGCCATGCCCGGCTGGCACACGGCGCCGGAAGGGGGACCCAGCACGGACCTGAAGGCGTTCTGGGCCTTGAGCGACAGGGCGCGGTGCGTGATGCTCGCCTACGCCCCGGTTCATGGTCAGCGCGGTTCCTGGGACAGCTGGCGCTGGGCACGCCTGCGGGATGCCTGCGTGCGGCGCGGTGTGCGCGAGGACGATCTGCCCGGCGCGCATAACGCCCTGGGCGACTGCCTGCGGACCCTGCGGCTGATCCAGGCGACGGCCGCGCTGACCCCTGCCGATGTGCCGTGGCTGGAGGGCGAGGAGTGACGGCAGCCGAACTCGCAGTCTTCCAATTGCTCACTCCCGAGGAGCGTGCCCGACGCGCTGAACTGGAGGAACAGGTCGTGATCGGCGTGCGCGCGGGCATCATGGCAGGCCGCGCGCTGCGCACCCTTCAGGCCGAGCGCCTCTACCGCAGCACCCACCCCACCTTCGAAGCCTACGGGCTGGAGGTCTTCGGCCTCTCCCGCGCCCGGCTCTACCAGCTGATCGATTTCGCGGATGTGGCGGAGGAGGCCGCGGAACGCGGCATCGAGATCACCAACGAGCGGGTGGCCCGGGCGCTGGGCGTGGTGCCCCCGGGCGACTACGGCCTGGTGCTCGACGTGACCCGCGCCGTGACCGGCAAGCAGCAACCCAGCAGCGCGGACGTGCAGGGCGTGGCCGACACCGTGCGGAACATGGCCTCCGGAATGCAGGTCGAACACCCCGACACCCAGCAGCCGGTCCCGCTGAGCGAGATCCCGCCCGAGCGCCGCGTGGAAGCCGTCACCATGGCGGTGCAGCGCGGTGCTCAGGACCGGCGCGACTTCCAGGGCACCGACGATCAGAAGCCGATGGACTACGTGGCCGGATTCCAGAGCATGGGCCTG
This sequence comes from Deinococcus budaensis, assembly GCF_014201885.1. Classification (NCBI taxonomy): domain Bacteria; kingdom Thermotogati; phylum Deinococcota; class Deinococci; order Deinococcales; family Deinococcaceae; genus Deinococcus; species Deinococcus budaensis. The sequence goes on from NZ_JACHFN010000006.1 coordinate 64,623, forward strand.
CGCGGCGGGCTGATGTTCGGCCCGGACGGGTACTGGCTGGAGGTCATGGACCCCACGACCGGCGACCTGCGCCCCGGCCCGGTCGTGAAGAGCATCTGGGACGCCCCCCGTGCGTGGCGCAAACAGCACGAGGCCGAAATTCAGGAGGAAGTGGCATGGCCGAGCGAGTGATCACCCGCAGGTGTGGTTGTGACGGAGACCATCACGAGGGCTGCCCGGCCCATCCTCAGCAACGGGTGCGGGCGCTCTCCGCCATCAGCAGCCTCGGCGCCGTGGTAAGCCTGCGCGAGCTGGAGGTGGACTTCGGCAACGCCGAGGAGGCCGCCAACATCGCCGCCGTGACCCTCGTCTACGACGAGGCGAGCGGCCAGGTGCTGCGCGGCATGTACCGGGGGATGGCGATGCGGGACGCTGTCGCCATGGAAGTCGCCCACCTGCTCCGAACCTTCCGGTTCGTGCGCGCGAGGTACGGCACCTGCCGCCCCTGGTGGCGCTGGTGGCGCCCGACATCTGCGGTCACCCTCACGCCAGCGCGCTTCCGCGAGGTGCTCCTCTGACCCCCTTCGACGAGACGTTTCTGCGCAAGTACAAGCGCAGACACCCGCACCTCTTCCCCCAGGACGCGGCCCCCGCACCGGCAGATCAGCCCGGTGCGGGGCTTCCACGTTCCGCCAGCAACGGCTACGCCACCGAGGCCGAGTTCCAGACCGCCGCGAAGTCGGCGCTGGAAGGGCGCGGCTGGGACGTGCAGGAGAGCCTGAAGGGCAGCCACGGCGGCGGGACCGTCTGGTATACGCCCGGCTGGCCGGACCTCGCCATCTACCTGCAAGACGGGACGCGCCGCCTCTGGTTCGCCGAACTCAAACAGCCGGGCAGGACGCCCACGGACGAGCAGCTCGCCTGCCACGCCCGCCTGCGAAACGCCGGGTTCCGCGTGGTCGTGGCCTGGACGCTCGAAGGCCTGCTCGCCATCGAGGAAGAAGAAAGGACTGCATGACCCAATCCGCTGAACGCCCTCAGGAGACCCTGACCGCCAAACCCGGCCTGCCCGACCTGTACCGTCTCCTCGCCGTGTTCAGCGGCATTCCCAAGCCCACGCTGCCCGCCCTGAGGGATTCCGGCCTGTGGACCCAGGACGAACATGCTGCCATCAGCGACTACCAGCGCGGCCTGCTGCGGATTCTCGCCACAGACGGCCGCATCCGCTGGGTCACCTGGGGACCGGACGGCCCGGGCTACGTCCTGACCGGGTACGGGGACGCGGCGCTCGACGTCTACCGGCAACGCTACGGCCCGGCCCACACCCCGCGGCGTGGCCCGTCCCTCGGCGAGATCTCGAAGCGCAACCGCCAGCGCGATGAGCTGGTGCAGCTGCTCAACCAAAGAAAGGCCTGCTTGTGAAGTGGAGAGACCGGCTCGACGAAGAACGACGCGTGAGTGACCTCCAGACGGGCCGCAGGCCCAGGAAGGTCACGCCCCTCTCTCTCGCAGCCCTGAAGCCTGGCGATCAGGTGTACTACCGTCCTCCTTCCGCCACGCGGCCCTACGCCGGGCAGCGCGCCCAGGTGGTGCGCGCGCCCCGACTGGACGTGAAATCTCCCAGCTTACGGCTGAAGTTTCAGGACGGGGCCGAGAAGACGGTGCCCGTGAGGCAGGTGGGCCGGGAGGGTCAGCCAGAGGTGGCCCCCTACCTGGTCGACGCTCGCAGCCGCCCGAGCTGGAAACGTCTGGTCGCGCAACTGGTGGAGGCGGGGAAACTGGAAGCCGCAGAGGCTCCCGGCGGCGCCGATCTCCGGCAAGCGGCCGAGCAGCGCGCCCGGCAACTCGCGGGCATGGTGGTCCCGAAGGGCAGCGAGGCGTCGAAAAAGGTGGACGTGGCCCGCGTGCTGCTCGAAGCGGCCCAGGTGGAGGCGACGGCCGCCGCTGCCCGGCAGGGTGGGCGAGCTGGGCGCGGCCCGGTGCGGCCCGTGTTCCTGCCTGATCCAACCCAGGACGTGGACACGGCCCGGCTCAATCAGGACCAGCGGGCCATGATCAACAACATCGCCCGCTGCATCCACCTCCGGTATTTCCTCTCGGACGCCGAGGGCCGCGCCGGGGCGCGGGTGCCGGGCGTCCTCCAGCAGATCGTCCGCGAGGCCGCCCGCCCGCTCGGCGGCACCGACCTCTCCACGCCGAGCGGCGGCAAGAAGAACGCGGTGGCCGGGATCATGGAGGACAGCCTGCGCTCGGCCTATCAGCTCGCGCTGGAGGCCTGCCAGCAACTTGACGCGGGCCAGACCGACCACGCCCGCGCCCTGGCTCGCCAGGTGCAGGAGCACCGGCTGACCTACCTCACCGCGAACGCCGAGCTGGAAAAGTACCGGGTCAAGCACCACACGGGCCGGTACTTCCACGGCGACGTGCTGAGCGTGCGTCTGGAGCACGACGGCGGCGGGATGACCCAGTTCTATGCCCGCGTGACCTTCGTGTACGCCGAGGACGGGCACACGCTGATCGTCGCTAATGCGGCCGAGATCGAGTCTCTGACGGCCACCCGAGTCGGGGCGCAGGGCTGGGCCAGCCTGTGCCGCTGGGTTGAGGACACCAGCGAGCGCGCCGGGGGCCGCAAGCAGGGGCGCCGCCAGGACGACGACGAGCACCTGATCTACCGGGACCACGACGGTTATCTGGAGCTGCGGCCCACGCTGGCAAAGTACCCGGACCTGCTGCGAGCGCTCGAAGCCGTCCGGCGGTCGCTGATGATCGACGAGCGACAAAAGGACATCGACCTGAGCGAGATTCCTGAGCATCACCCGGCGCCGGGTTACCACCCACCCGTCCCCACGGGTTCGCAAAGCAGCCCGTAAACTCTCCATATGTCCAGGAGCCACATAGACCACGGCGCGCACGGCTTCACTGTTCTGGCGCTCATGGAGGAGATGACCCGCTCTGGTCAGGACATGATCACAGCGCAGGATCTGCTGCAATACCGGACTCTTCCCAGGCTCTCCGTTGAGGACGTCGAATATCTGATGAAATTCTTGCTGGGCTTCGGCTGGCTCTCCGACCGGGACAGCGACTATGAAACGAGCATCTATCGCGTCACGCCAAGCGGAAAGCAAATGGTCTGGTACTGCAATTCAAACGGGCGAATAGCCCTTGAATTTCCAAGCCCCAACCTGCCTGCTACGCAGGTTAATGTCGGGCAAGGTGCGCAGGCTCCGTTTCAGATGGCTATGAACACGGGCTCTGGAACGATTTACGCCACGCAGACCAATCACATAGGCCCAGAACAACAGGCGCGTGTGCTGGAGTTGCTAGATAAGCTGTCGGCGATCCTCGAACGCATGGAGCCGAACACAGACCGGGATGTAGCTTCTACAGTGCTGAGTACGCTCCAAAACGCTGCCAAGGCGGGCGCGTGGGAACAGGTCAAAGCGCGCGCCAACGCCCTTATGACAACCGTGGCTCTGGTTTCGAGCATCGGCGCCGATGGGCCAGAAGCCTACGCCTTGGCACAAAGCATCTTCCAGGCAGTCACTGGGGCTTGACAAAACGCCCCCCAAATTCGCCTAATTCTGCTCAGACTGCACGCCGTCTACCCTGAACCCAACGCCTCCGCCTACGCGGGGGCGCTTTTCGTTCCGGGCCACCGTGCCGTCTGCCGCCCACCGCCGGAGGTGCCCGCCATGAAGCGCTGAACCTCTTCCCTCTTCTCGCCACACACAACCTGAGAGCAGCACCCGAAACCGCGCACGCCTGAGGGCTGGGCGGCTTTTCTTGGCCCTCAGAACGAGGAGCGGCCCGGACGCGGCGCACTCACCTCACAGGACGTGACCGCGGCCTTCAGGGCGGATCCATCCGGGAGTATCGCTGCCTTCTCCGGGCAGGCATCAGCGGCTGGCCCAGGGCCGAAAACCTGGGCACCCCTGCGCCCCGCCGAGCAGGCACGCCGCCGCGCCGCCCAACCTCCAGGGCACAGCGGACCGGCTCACCCGGTGACAACTCCGGGAGGGCGCACCACCGGGCCGCAGGACTCCCCTGCCCCACGACCACCTCAAGACGCCGCTGCCCCCTTGGGCAAATCCTTGCGCGTCGCCCCGCTGTCTACCCTGGTGGACACGGGCTGGAGCATGTATGGCACCACGTAAGAACCCCGCCCCGGCCGACACCGCCCTGCGGATCGAGTACCTCCCGCTCGACCAGCTCGCCCGCTGGCCCGGCAACCCCAAGGAGCACGCCGACGGTGCCATCGCCGCCAGCATCGCCCGCTTCGGCTTCCGCGACCCCCTCGCCATCGACGAGACGACCGGTCGCCTGATCGCCGGGCACGGCCGCCTCTCGGTGCTGGAGCGCGCCCACGCCGCAGGCAGCCCGCCTCCCCAGTTCGTGCAGGTCCGCGAGGACGGCATGTGGCTGGTGCCGGTCACGCGCGGCGGCAGTTTCGGCAGCGAGGACGAGGCCGCCGCCTACCTGGTCGCCCACAACCGCACCGGCGAACTCGGCGGCTGGAACGACGAACTGCTCAGGGGGATGCTGGGCAACCTCGACGACGACCTGCGCGCCGTGGCAGGCTTCGACCTCGCCGCCTTCGTGCAGGAGACGGACGCAGCAGCCGCGAGTGCCCCCGCCCTTCCGGAACCGCCTTCGGAGTTCCTGAACGACCTGATCGGCGGAGCGGCAGCGCCGCAGGCGCAGGCCTCCCCCACCCCGGCGGCGGGAGGTGACGCGGCCCCTGCCGAGCCTGCGCCTCCCGCATCTGGAGGGCCAGGCGGCCCCGAGTACGTGCAGGTCGTGTACGTGGTGCCTGCGCCGGACCGTGACCTCGCGCAGAAGGCCGTGAAGCAGGCCCGCGAGCAGTTCGGCGTGGCGACCGCGCCCGAGGCCTTCATGGCGATCATCCGCGCCTATCTGAACGAGGTGACCGCGTGAGCCCCGATCCGATGAAGGCCCACCCCGACGACGAGAACGAGATCCACGACATCGCCGCGTTCGTGGACCCAGCGCGGAACGTCGTCACGCCGGTCATGCAGCTGAGCGAGGAGCTGGCCGGGCAGCTCGTGTGGGCCTTCGCCCGCATCGTGCGCGCCGCCCACGGCAGCCGCGCCGCCCGCACCCCCGACGAGGACGGCATCACCCGCGCCCAGGAGTTCGAGGAAGGGGACGTGTACATGCTGGAGAGGCCCTTCGACGGGTACTTCGCCAGTCGCTACCTGATGGACTTCTACAACGTCGAGGAGCGCGGCATCTGCTCGCGGATGCACCTGCACACTGGGCTGAGGTTCGTGCGGATGATGACCGGCCCCGGCACCACGATCCGGGTGGGCAGCCTCAGCCCCTTCCTCGTCACCAACGTGCCCGGCGTGACGCCCTTCATCCCCTTCCAGTTCGAGGACGAGCTGCCCGACCTGCCCCAGGGCGTGGAGCGCACCCGCTACAACCTGCTGGTGCCGCCGAACAGCTTCGTGGACATGCAGATCCCGCGCGGCGTGTCGCACCAGTTCAACGCCATCGGCCCGAACGCGGTGATCGACTCCGTACACCCGGAAGAGTCCATCGAGACGTTCCGCGAGCGCATGTCCGGGTTCAAGATGCTGGCCCAGACGATCTTCCTGACAGAAGACCGTCCCGACGCCAGCAATTGCTCGGACCTCAGGGAAGAGGAATGACGGCGCCCACCATCCCCCGCAAACAGGTGTCCAGTCAGCAGGCCTGGCTCGACACCTGGGCACGGGTGGAAGACCTCTGCCCACCCGCCCAACTGGACGCCCTGATCGAGCACACCCTGGCCGAGATGCGCGCGCAGTTCAGCGGGCGGCAGGTGGCGTTCGCCTGGAGCGGCGGCAAGGACTCGCTGGTCGTGGAGTGGCTGTGCGACCAGCTCGGCACCGAGGCCTGCGTGTTCGGCATGACCAACCTCGAGTACCCGGAGTTCCTCGCCTGGGTCACCGACCACATGCCGCCCGGCGTGCAGGTGATCAACACCGGCCAGGACCTCGCGTGGCTGGCGAGGAACCCGCAAATGCTCTTCCCGCAGCGCGCGCAGGACAACGCCCGCTGGTTCCGGGTGGTGCAGCACACGGCGCAGCGGCGGTACTTCCAGGAGCACCAGCTCGACGTGCTGGTGCTGGGCCGCCGACACGCGGAAGGCAACTTCTGCGGCGCGGGCGGCCTCTACCGCAACCGCGAGGGCATCACACGCTACAGCCCGATTCGGGACTGGTCCCACGAGGCCGTGCTCGCCCTGATCAAGCGCGAGGGGTACAGCCTCCCGCCGATCTACGGGTACCCACGCGGCTGGCAGGTCGGCACCGGCTGCTGGCCGCAGCGCCTGTACACCAAGAGCCAGCAGCAGGGCTGGGACGAGACCTGGGAGATCGACCCGGACATCGTTCGTCAGGCAGCCACGGTGCTGCCCCAGGCCCGCGACTACCTGCACGCCCGGGGGCTGACGTGATGTGCGGCCTGTACGGCTTCTGGCGCAGCGGCGGCCCGCCGGAGGCGGACAGGTTGCGCGGCCTGGCCCTGCGCGCGGGCACACGCGGCCCCCACGCCCATGGACACGCCACGCAGGGAGGACGCCACGTGGCGCTGGGGCCGGTGGCGCTCTCGCCCTTGTCCACCGTGGTGGAGAGCGTGATCGGCCACGCAAGGCTGGCGACCGCTGGAGCACACGACGACCTCGCCTGCGCGCAGCCCTTCCAGGTGGGTCCGCTGTTCGTGGCCCACAACGGCACCGTGCCGGGAGCCTCCGCGCTGGCCGCCCGGCACGGCCTGAACCCGGCGACCGCCAGCGACAGCGAGGTCCTGGCGCTGCTGCTGACCCGCACCGACCTGCGTGCAGGCGTGGCCACCCTGCTCGACACACTGGCGCCGGGCGTGCCGCTCGCGCTGCTGGTGCTGACCGAGGACGGTCAGGTGGTCGCTGCCCGGCGAGGTCACCCCCTGCACGCGCTGACCCGAGAAGAAGGCACCTACCTGTGCAGCCTGCCCTTTCCGGGGAGCATGCCGCTGCCCGACGCCACGGTGACGGTGTACGGCTCGGGCGAGCAGTACCCGCTGGCCACCACGGCGCATCTGCGCCGCCATCAGGGAGGCCCGCAGTGGACCCCCTGATGCGCGAGGACGTCGCCGGGGACGTGTCCGCGCCCCACCCGGGCCTGAAGCCCTTCAAGTACAACCCGAAGAACAGCCGCCTGAAGGCCGAGGACAGCGACCAGGACGTGCTGACCCTGGCCCGCGAGCGGATGCGCGCCCTGTTCGAACGCTTCGACCACGTGTCGGTGAGCTTCAGCGGCGGCAAGGACTCCACCGTCGTCCTCAACCTGGCGCTGGAGGCCGCCCGCGAACTCGGGCGCACCCCGCTCGACGTGGTGTTTTACGACGAGGAGTGCATCTACACCGAGAACATCGACTACGTGCGCCGGGTGGCCGCCGACCCGGACGTGGCCCTGCGCTGGGTGTGCGTGCCGGTCAAGCACCGCAACGCCTGCTCCAGCGAGTCGCCCGTGTGGTACCCCTGGGCGCCGGAGGACCGTCACCTGTGGGTGCGGGAGCTGCCGCAAGAGGCGATCACCGAGATCCCGGGGTACGACCACGCGGACCCGGCCACCCGCCTGAGCATTCCCGAGGTGAGCGGCCTGCTGTTTCCGCCCACCCTCGGCAACGTGGTGCAGCTGCTGGGCATCCGGGCCGACGAGAGCCTGATCCGCCGGGCCGCCGTGAGCCGCCGGGTGGTCGACAACTACATCATCAAAGACCGGGGCGGCTACGGCGGAGCCAACGACGTGCAGCACGCCGGGAATGTCTGGAAGGCCTACCCGATCTACGACTGGCGCACCGAAGACGTGTGGTTGGCGCCCAAGCTGCTGGGCTGGGATTACTGCCGGGTGTACGACCTGCTCGACCAGATCGGGTTCACGCCGGGCAAGCAACGGCTGGCGCCCCCGTTCGGCGAGGAGCCGATGCAGCGCCTCGACCAGTACCACCAGTGCGAGCCTGCGCTGTGGGACCGGATGCTGGCCCGGGTGCCCGGCGCGCAGACGGCCAAGCGCTATTCCCGGACGGAGCTGTACGCCTTCGGGGAGATTCCGGACAAGCCGCACGGCATCACCTACGAGGCCTGGTTGCGGGACCTGGTGACCTCCAACTTCCCCGAGAAGGAAGCCCAGGCCGTCAGCAAGAAGATCCGCGCGCACTTGCGGATGCACTACCGCAAGACGGCGGACGCGCTGGCCCCGCACGTGGACCATCCGCTCACTGGCTACTCGTGGACCTTCTTCGTGAAGATGGCCATGCGGGGGAACTTCAAGGACCGTCGTCAGCCAGCCTTGGGCCGCCGCACTCCTGAGCAGTTCCAGAAAGACCTCGCGAAGTACCGCGCCGACCTCCAGCGCTATCAGGGCGAGCTGGCGGAGGCCCGCGCCCTCCTAGGAGACCAATGAATCACGGCCGCGATGCCCAACCCCTGTCACGGATCGAGTGGGTCCACCGCGACGACCTGCACGCCAACGGGTACAACCCCAACCACGTCGCCAAGCCGGAGATGGACCTGCTCAAGACCAGCCTGTTCGAAGACGGCTGGACACAGCCCATCGTGGCGAGGCCCGACGGTGAGATCGTGGACGGCTTCCACCGCTGGACCTGCAGCGGCGACCCGCGCATCTACGCGATGACTGATGGGTACGTGCCGGTGGTGCGCCTGCTGCCGCCCGCGACCGGCGACCAGATGCTCAGCACCATCCGGCACAACCGGGCCAGGGGCGAGCACGGCGTGCTGCCGATGGCGGACATCGTGCGCCGCCTGATTGACGAGGAGGGGCTGACCCCTGAGCAGGTGATGGTGCGCTGCGGCATGGAGAAAGAAGAAGTCACCCGCCTGTATGACCGAGGCGGGATGACGGTAAGGGGAACGCAGGGGCGAACTCAGTTCAGCAACGGGTGGAAGCCTAGTAGCTAACGATGGTTTTCCGGGTGAACTGCGGCCTGCCTCAGTGCCTCCAGATCATCAGCCGACAGCGCCTCACCCGTTGTTCGGCGCTGCCCGTACTCATCCAGCATGCGCTGATAGCGAGCGCGCGTTGGGCCATGACTGTTCGGGAACCGGCCGTTTCGGAGGAACATGGCGTAAATGCTGTCCTCTTCACGGGCAGCAAATCCCGCGAAGCTAAGAAGGCGGCTCTCGTTATTGCCATCAAATCCAATGAACCGAAGGGCGAAGTTCTCTTGGGCGGCGAGATCGATGCTGTGCGCCTCGACCGCATCGTGAATGGCCACGTACATGTCCAGCACGTCGTATACAAACTCCGATTCTTCGGCGGGAATGGCGTCTGGATCAATGCTCGTGAACAGTTCGTCGTATAGGGCCTCGTAGCCCCGGGTGACGATTTGTTCCATGCGCTCGTAGTGCTCCTTTTCCTCGGGTTCCAAGGCTGCAAGGATTCGGAAATTCTGCATCAGCATCAGCCGTTCCAGCTTCGTCAACTCCATAACGCACCTCCACCCTGACTATGCCAGGGGGAGGCACTAAAAACTCACGCAAAAGAGGAGGTGACCTACCCATGACCAAACGTGCCCCCGCCAAGCCCGAGACAAATCCGAAAAAGAAGAGCAGCAGCGGGGCGCGCAGCGCCGAAGACAAGCGCGTCAAGCACGACTGGAGCGCCATCCGCCGCGAGTACATCCGGGGGGACGACACCGTCACGCTGGCCAGCCTCGCCGCCACACCGGGCTACCCGAGTGAGAGGCAGCTCGAACGCCGATCCAGCGCGGAAGATTGGCCCGACCTGCGCCTCCAGATGCGTCGGGAGGTTGACGGGAAGCTGCGCGCCCTCGACCTCGACATGAAGACCGAGGTGCGTCGGCGGCAGCTGAAGGTCGGAACGGCCCTGATCACGCTGGGGGTCCGCGCCATGGCGCACCAGGACCCGGAGAAGATGGATACGCTCGACATGTCCCGTGTCATCAAGATCGGCGGGGAGCTGGAGCGCAAGGCCCTGGGCATGGACGAGCTGAACATCAACTTCGGCCGCATCAAGTCCCCGGACGACCTCGACAAGTTCAGCGAGGAAGAGCTGTGGCGCATCGCGGGGATGCTGCCACCCGACGAAGATGACGACGAGGAGTTCTAGCCGCCCGCCCGGCTGGATGACGCGGCAGCACGCCCTGCAAGCCATCGCCCGCAAACGCCTGCGCGACAGCGGCAAGCTTCCCGAGCAGCAGCCCCAGCGCGACGAGCAGAGCCGCTGGACCGAGCGCTACGGCACCGACCTGATCGGCTTTTGCGAGCGCGTCCTCGGCATAAAGCCCTGGAAAGGCATGAACGGCAAGCCGGGCCAGTACGAGATCCTGGAGGCGATTCAGGACAGCGTGCGGCGGCAGCTCGCGGGCGAGCAGAACGTCCCGTTCATCTTAGTGATCGAGGCGGCCCACGGCGTCGGCAAGACGTACGGGATCGGCGCCCCCCTGATCGCCTGGTTCTACCGCTGCTTCGCGCCGTCGGTGATCCAGTCCACCGCGAACACCAACGACCAGGTGCGCGACACCCTCTGGAAGAACATCCGCATGCACGTCGCCAACGCCAAAGCGCGGCGGCGTAACGTCATGCCCGGCCTGCTGCCCCGCGACATGCGCGCCGAGCAGAGCGCCGACCACTTCGCCATGGGCTTCGTCACGAACGACGCGGGCGGGACGGGCACGGAGCGCGTGCAGGGCCAGCACAACGACTTCCACCTGTGGGTCTTCGAGGAAGCCGAGGGTATCGCGGAGTTCATGTACGACGCGGTCAAGCGCCAGTTCACCGGCAACACCGTCCGCATCTGGCTGCTCTACGCCAACCCGAAGACCAGCGCCAGCACCTTCCAGGAGATGAAGCTGCACCCGCTGGCCCTGGTCTTCCGCCTCTCGCTGCTCGATTTCCCGAACGTCTGGGGCGGGACCAACGAGGTCCCGGGCGGCACCGACCGGACCACCTTCAACAACTGGATCGAGGACCAGCGGACCTTCGGGTGCGAGGTGGTGCCCGAGCTGGACGAGACGCGCCACACCTTCCAGGTTCCCTGGGACGTGCCGAAGGCGGGGGGCGGTGTCCACCCGGCGGGCACGATCTTCGCCCCGAAGCGTGGCTTCCTCTACGGCGCCCTGGGCGTCCCGCCGAGCGGAGGCGGCGGGGACACTTTCATCAGCGCGGGCCGCTTCGACGCCTGCCTGACCCGCGAGGTGGTGCCCGCGCCCCTGCTGGAACCGGCAGACCCGGTCGGCGATCAGGTGCAGCGCCAGATCTGGGCTGGACAGATCGGGGTGGACTGCTCACGCTTCGGGGACGACGCCGGGACGATCTACTCCCTGGCCCGGCGGGTGCTGCGCTTCGAAGAAGCCATCCAGGGCGCGCAGGAGCTGGACGAGATCGGCCGCACCGACCGCTACGTGCAGGCGGTCGCCAAGGCCGCCCGGCGCCTGGCTGCCCAGGGCATCACACGCCTGAGCATCCGCGTGGACGCCGGATACGGCGGCGGCATCGTGGACGGCCTGCGCAAGCTCACAGACCTCGCCGCCCTCTTCCCGGACGGCTTCGTGGTGCACGAGGTCGCCTTCGGCAGCGTGCCGAGCGACCCCGACCAGTACGCCGACCTGGTGACCGAGATGTACGCGCTGACCGACGAGGTGCTCAGCGCTGTCCGCATCGACAAGGCCACGCTGCCGCTGCTGCTCAAGCGGGATCTGGTCGAGCGCAAGTACGGCTACGTCACGCGCCGTGACCGAGATGTCCGAAAGCTGGAGAAGAAAAGCGACTTCAAGAAACGCACCAAGGGGCAAAGCCCCGACGACGGCGACGGCGCAGTCCTGGCCCTCGCCCCCGAGCGGCTGTTCCAGAGGCCCGGCCGCCACGATCCCGCTGCCGAGGCAGCAGCATCCCTGACCGTGCAGTCCGGGCAGGACACCGAAGGAGGTGAGTACAACGACGTTTATTCTTGGTCCTGACGGACAACCGGTCAGCAGCGCCCGCGAGGCCAGCGACGGGCCGACCGCCCAGCTGCGCGGCGCCAGCATCCCCGCGAACCCGACCATCCTGGATACCGCCGCCGGGATGGACCCCGGCCTGCGCGGTGGCTGGACCTACGCGGACGGCGGCGGCCGCCCGGCCCTGCGCGCCGGGCGCTACGGGGTCAACCGCGAGGCCGAACGCCTGCGCTGCCGCAGCGTGTACTTCCTCAACCCCCTCTTCCAGGCCGCGATGCGAATCGCCACCTCCTTCCTGATCGGCGATGCCTTCACCTACGGCGAGGTGCAGGACAAGACCGCCCGCCTGGGCCTGGAGGAGTTCTGGCAGGCCAACAACCTCGGCACCCTGATGAGCGAGCGCTGGCTCACCGAGTTCTTCCTCGACGGCGAGAACGCCACGGTGTTCCCGACCGGGGACGCCGACCCTGGAGCAGACGCCCCTGCCCGCATCGGCTTCCTCGACCTGGAGGCCGGGGTGCGCGTCGAGAGCGACACGGCCGTCGGCACCACGGCGTCGGACATGGTCACCGCCCTGCACCTGCGGCAGAACCTGCGCGAGCGCACCTGGGACCGGGGCCAGTTCGTCTGGACGGCCAACGACGCGCTCTGGAACGACCCGCGCGGCTTCCCGCTCGTCTCCGGCGCTGTGGACGCGGCCATGGCGTACATCGCGCTCGCCAACCACCGCCTCAACATCCACGAGGTGCAGCAGCGCGTTGTCGGCATCTACACCGCGATGCTCAACCCCAGCGAGCCCGACGGCGGGGAAGCGAAGTGGCGCATGAAGGCCGCCGCGTTCCGGCACATGCCGCCCAAGGGCGCCATCGTCCCCCTGATCACCAAGCCGGGGCACGTGGACAAGGAGGGCAACCGCTACGACGGCGTGACCGAGAAGCTGGAATTCCCCAGGCCCGCGAGCGGGGCGAGCGACGCCGCGTCCGACATGGGCGTGTTCCTCCGGCTGGTCGGCCTGTGCCTGGGCGGTCTCCCCGAGCACTGGTTGGGAGAGGGCGGCACCGTCACACGGACCACCGCCAACAACATGAGTCTCCCAGCAGTGCGCCTCGGGCAGATGCGGCAGGCCACCGTGCGGGGCTACCTCGACCGCCTGGTGCGAACGGAACTGCTGCGCCGCTGGCCGGGCCGCCTCTACACCGTGTACACCACCAGGACCAGCGCAGACGGCCTCACCCGCGTCCGGTCCCGCCAGCGGCTCCCGGCTGAGCGGCTGGAGTTCCCCTGGGTGCTGCCCTCGATCACTGAGGAGAGCCTGGAGACGACGCTGCGCGTGGTCACCGCGATGGCCGATCGTGGCTGGATCAGCGACCAGACCGGCGCGGGACGCCTGGGTGCCGACGTGCCCACCGAGGTCGAGCTGATGGCCGCCGCCGGACGAACGTTCGGCCAGGCCCGTACTCCTATCCCACCGCCAGGAGGTGAACCAAATGCACGACCAGAACCAGAACCCACCGACCCCACTGCGGGAACCAGCGCCTGACCAGCAGGACCGCCCCACGAAAGAGGTAGGCGGGAAGCCCCGTCAGCCCAAGCGCGTGAAGCGCGAGCAGGTCACGGAGCGGGAGGTGCTACGCGAAGCGTAAGGGTTCCCGGCCGCCACGCCCCAACTTCCCCTGAAAGGATCCCTATGCCCGAGCACCTTAACCGTTCGCCTTGCACCTCGGCCGTGTCCGTCCGCCTGCTGGAGAGCGCCCAGCCCCAGCCCGAGCAGGGAGCGTCTCTGCGCGAGAGCCGCGCTCCCGACCGCGCCCACGTCACCATCCGCGAGGAGACCCGCAACGGCAAGACCGTCACGCTGGTCGACGTCACGGTGGCGACCGCCGGGAAGATCAACCGCAACGGCCGCCTCTACACCCGCGAGGTCTGGCAGGCCGCCATCACGGCTGCCCAGGAGGACATGCAGGCCGGGAAGCTGTGGGCGCTGCTGGAACACCCCGAAGACAGCTGGGACCGCTGGGACCCCCTCAAGGGCCGCCTGGAGAACATCTGCATCCGCTACGAGTCCTTGACCCTCGACGGGAACGCGGTCAAGGCCACCGGTCTGCTGATCGAGACCGTGGCCGGACAGGACCTCAAGGCGCTGCTGGGCGGCGGCATCGCGGTAGGCGTCAGCAGCAACGGCACCGGCAGTGTGAAGTACATCCCCGCCAAGGAGGTCGCCCCGGATCATCCCGACCCCGAGGTTTACATCGGCGTCATCCAGGACGACTTCCGCCTCCTGACCATCGACATGGTCAGCGACCCCAGCGACACCAGCGGTCAGGCGCGGCAGCGGGAAGCCGCCCGGCGCCAGAAGGAGAACACCATGCACCCCAAGATCCGCGCCCTGATGGAGAAGCACGGCGTCAGCACCCTCGAGGAGCTGAAGGCCAAGGCCATGAGCGAGTACGTCGCTGCGATGGAAAGCATCGTCAGCGAGGCGACCCAGGCGCCCAGCCCCTCGCCCACGCCCGCCCCGGCACCGGCTCCTACCCCTGCCCCCGCGCCCACTCCGGCCCCCGCGCCTGCGCCTTCTCCCGCCCCGGCGCCCACGACGAACGCCGAGGGCACGCTGGAGCGCAACGTCCTGGCGCTGAACGCCCGCCTCGAAGCCAGCGAGCGCCAGGCCTTTACCGAGAAGCGCACCAACATCGCGATCACTGCGCTGGAGGCCGCGCAGCTCCCGCGCGCGCCCAAGGTCGGGGACCTGGACCTCGACGCCCGCTTCCGCGAGCAGGTCACCCAGGTCGCCATCAGCGCTCAGAGCGACGAGGAGGCGCGGCAGCTGGTGGACCAGATGATCCAGGAACGCCGGGTGCTGATGGGCGCCGCCAGCCTGCCGCAGCGCGGCCGCGCGCAGGAGAGCGCCGGACAGCGCGCGGGGGGTGTCTCCCTCCCGGGCGGCAACAACAGCGCCCCCGCCCGGCAGCTTGAGGGACACAACCCGGTCGCCAGCGTCCGCAGCAGCCTCGGCCTGAGATAAGCCGCGCCGCCCCCGTCGCCCCTGCCGCCCTGCGGCCAGGGGCTTTCTTCTTGTCCCCACCGAGGTCACCAGCATGGATACCCGCGCCCACGGCAGCCCCCAGGACGGCATCACCCTTCCTCTCGCGGTCCCCGCCAACGCCCGCAAGGGCCACCCCATCGCCATCGGCACCGGCGGCCTGATCGGCGTGCTGATCACCGACCGCATCACCGCCGACGACCTGAAGAACCCCGCCAAGGCCAACCCCCAGGGCCTCGTCGCCGGGCAGGCCAGCGTGTTCCTGCCCGGCATCAGCATCACCCTGCGCGTGAACCTGCCCGCCGCGCTGGCGCAGGGCGCCAAGGTCTACCTCCAGCCCGACGGCTCCTACAGCGACCTGAACACGGGCGTGAACGTGGGCTGGAAGGTCAACGGCCTCCTCGCCGTCCGCGCCAACAGCTGAGCGCGGCCCGCCCCGGCCCTCCGCCCCCTTTCCCCACGCACCACCAGGAGACCGCATGACCGTCCAGAAACTCCGCATGGGCTACCGCGAGGCGGCCCTGCGCGGCCACATCCCCGAGGCCAGCGTCGACAAGCTCACCATGATGACCATTCTCGAAGCGGGCATCCAGGCCTTCTACAAGGGCTACTACGGCGCCCTGCTCGACGAGCACCTCCAGAAGAGCCAGGACCTGCGGATCAGCAACCGCGAGGGCTGGGACATGGCCCTCAGTGCCCAGGACAGCGTCCTGGAAGACCTCACGGGCATTCGCTGGGCGCACCGGCAGCTCGAGACGCTGAGCACCAGCGACTTCCTGCTGGCCCTGGCCTACACCCGCGACGCGGCGCGCAAGCCCGGGTACGCGCCTTTCGAGAGCGAGCTGCTCAAGGTCGCCCGCACCCGGACGACCAACAACTTCAAGCCGATCAAGGCGCGCGGCGCGACCAACCTGCTGCACCGCTTCCTGGCCCGGCGTCCCGAGGCGACCAACGTCCAGTACACCGGCTTCATCGGCCAGGGCGAGTTCTACAGCGGGGTCAACTATGAGTTGGCCATCGGCTACACCTGGGAGATGTACACCAACGACGAGATCGGCGAGTTCGTCGAGGCCATGGAGGAGCTGGGCGAGGCGGCGGCGCGCACCCGGGCGTGGTCCGTCATCGACGCGATTGCCCGTATGGCGCCGCGCGTGCCGCTGCTCAACGGCGAGCAGGGGCCGACCATCCAGAACATCCAGGCCATCAAGAGCTTCATGGCGAGCCAGACCGTGGACGGGCGTTTCGTGGCCCGCACCATGACGGACATGTACCTGCCTCCGGCCTGGGACAGCCTGGCGTACGTCAGCCTCAACAGCCAGGCGCTGGCGGGCAGCACGACGGACGGCCTCCAGCCCAACATCAACCCGGTCTACCGGGCCGCCGCGCCTCACAACGAGCCGCTGATGGCCGAGATCTTCACGCAGGGGCCTGAGGGCAACCCCAGCTACAACGACCCGGCCGCCGGGTACGCCAACCTGAGCGACAAGGACTGGGTGGCGCTCGACCGCAACGCTCGCCCCATCGAGATCAGCTACCTCGAGGGCTTCCAGGCCGGGCCGCGCACCTACACCAAGATCCCGGACACCGTGGAACTCAACCACGGTTCGTTCGAGAACCACACGTACGCCGTGAAAGTGGGCGACGTGCACGGCGCGACGGTGTCCGAGCGCACGGCCGTCGTCATCGCCCAGGGCACCTGAGCCGGGCCTGAAGCCCACCTGTTGATTGAACGGGCCGGAAGCGACGCTTCCGGCCCGGGAGGACCTCTATGACGAAACTCCTCACTCTCGTGCTGGCGCTGCCGTACTTCGACGGCGTCACCTGGCACCGCGACGTCGGCCAGTCGTTCGACACCTCGAAGCTCGACGCCAAGGTGGTCGAGAAGCTGCAAACCAAGGGCTTCCTGATGACGGCGGCAGCGTACAAGGCCCGCACCAACCCGGAGGCCGCTGAGGTCCAGGCCACCGCCGACGCGACCGCCGAGCAGTTGGTGGCCGCGCGGGAGCGCGTGACCGAGCTGGAAGGCCAGCTTCAGACGGCCAACAGCAGTCTCACTACCCGGACCAGCGAGCTGACCGAGGCGCAGCGCAAGGTGACCTCGCTGGGCGAGCAGGTCGGCAGCCTGACGACGCAACTGGGCGAGGCCACCCGCAAGGCCCAGGCAGTCGAAGAGGATGTCCAGGCGCTGGCCCAGTACCGCGAGGTGGTCGGCCCGCTGCTGCCCACCACCGAACTCCAGCCGCGCGCCCATAAGAGTCTGCTGACTCACGGGTACTACACCGTGAAGCTGGTGCAGGCCGCCACCGACGAGAAACTCAAGGCCCTGCCCGAAGTCGGCGACACCACGGTGGAGACCCTGCGGCGCCTGTACCCGGCGCAGGGGTAAGCCGTGACCGCGCCTGCTCCGCTGTCCATCTCCGAGCGCCTGGAAGCGGAGATCGCCCTGACAGCCGCTGACCTGAAGATGAGCGAGGAGGTCTACAAGCGGCGGCTCAAGCTTTGGGACCGGCTGGCCAGCCAGCGGACAGGTCTGGACAAAACGTCCGAGCAGCACTTCCAATTCGTTCTCTCCCTGGCGGCAGCAGCCTGGATCGCCGAGCTGCTGCGGGACGCTGAAAAGTTCCGCGTTGAGGGACAGGTCGAAGAGGCTCGCGACCTGCGGATCCGGATCGCCCGACTGGAGAAGATTGAGGCGGCGGCGCGAGTGGCCACGCTCCCCGCTGCCGAACCGATGGCCACGCCGGGCTCAGCCAACCCCACTCCACTCCTGATGGCCTGGGGCGTAGACGGCGGCGAGCCGTGACGGGGCAAGTCGACCGCATCCGCGCCCGGACGCAGGCGCTGCTGGCGAGCAAGGCCGACCTGCTCTACACGGCCAGCAGCACGTTCTCGCAGGCAGGCCTCGTGCAATACGGTCTGCGGGACCTGAACAGCGAGAACGCGGGAAGAAATGCGGTGCGGCTGGCGACCGACCCCATTCCGGCGAGCCTGCGGGTGCTGAACATCCTTCCAGGCAGCCCGCGCCCGGAGACCGGCGAATCTGCCCGCCACGGGCAGGCCAGGCTCTACGTGGGCGACTGGACGGACACGCATCCGGTCACCGGGATTGCGTTCGCTGTCTGCCGCCTGGTGGACGAGCGGGCCTACCCGCTGGTCGCCACCATCGGGACCGTGGGCTTCCGCCTGCGGATCTCGGCTCTGGGTGCTCCGGCCCTCAGCGTGAACGGGGGGAACGACCTCCAGGCGACCGCGAACGACAGCCACCGCGGCCACCTCCCGCCCGGCGTGCAGCTCCAGCCGGGCGAGGTGATCACCACGGTGGGTGGCGACCGCTACCAGGTGGTGCCGCCCGTCCAGCGCGACGCCCTGGGGGACACGGTGGGGCTGAGCTGGCAGGGCAGTGGTGCGGGTGCCCCCCGCCCCCCGCTCTCCCCGCCTGGCAGCCCCGATCCGACCCCCGGACCAGCGCCCACCCCGACTCCCAGGCCGGACGGCAGCTATGACCCCTGGTGGGACGAGGAAACGCCATGAACCAGCCTGATCCTCCTGATCTGCGGCGGCTCCAGCAGCTGGCCGATCGATTGGCGGCTGCGGCCGCCGACCAGCTGAGAGCCGCCCACCTCCAGCTGGACGCCGCCCGGCAGTTCGCGGCGGCTGTGGCTCAGCTTCCGAAACTATGAGCTTCGAGGTCGAGGGCGACCTGCGCGCCCTGATTCAGGACGTGCAGACGCTTCCCGAACAGCTGACCACCGGACTCAACCACGCCTGGGCCGACGAGGCCAGCAGGCGCCTGCGCGAGTACGTGGGCGGTGGCCCGGTCACCAGCTACCTGCGCATGCGCTCCGGCGCGGCCCGGGACAGCGTGCAAGCGACCTGGAATGCCCAGGGCGCCAGCCTCTCCGTTAGCGGCCCCGGCATGAACTTCCTGGAAGAGGGCGGCACCATCCGCCCCAGGAAGGGCAAGTACCTGACCTTCCGCATCCGCGAACCCTGGGACGGCGAGCAGGCCACCGGCCCCTGGATTCGTGCGCGCCAGGTCAAGATCCCTGCCCGCCACATGGTCCGGGACGCTGCCGTGCAGGCCCTGGACACGCTGGGTGATCACCTCGACTTCATTCTGGGAGGTCTGACCGCATGACCGCGCCGGATGCCCTCTGGCCGCAGAACGCTGCCCTGCTGCTGCGCCTGATCTACAAGCGGGCCAAAGCACTGGGGCCACTGCCCGAGCTGCTTCCCCGCGCCCTGCAGGACGTCGAGATCGAGGCGGGCCGCTCCGAGTTCGCGGTGGTGGACAGCCGGGAACTCGACGGCGCGGGCTGGGACGGGACCTTCCTGGTCCTGCCCCGCACCTACACCGGCTACATCGCCGTGCACTACGCCGCCGACGTCGATCAGCGCGAGACGCTCCCCGACGAGGCCCGCCTGACCACCGCGCTCGCCACCTTCACCGAGGACCCCCGGGCGCAGGCCATCCCTGGTCTGCGGCAGTTCGGGACCGTCCCCGCCCGCTGGTTCCTCAACGACCGGCCCGTCAAGTTGGAACGCCCGCTCGTGCTGACGCTGGAGCTGGAGTGGTCGCTCGACGTCGACCTGCTGATCCCCCGTGAATTCCTCACCCCCGGAGGCTCCCCCCCATGACCGAGAAGAAATCCACCGGAGACCGCTTCGAGTACACGGGCGGCACCGCCGGTCACGTCGTGATCGACGGTCAGCACGTCGCGGACGTGAAGCCCGGCGACGTGATCGAGGCCCGCGACACGGCGCACGCCCGGCTGATCAAGAAGTCCGGCCAGTTCGAACCCACCACCAAGCGCGCCACCGCCACCCCCGGTCCCGAGCGCCTGCCCGAGATCCCGGACGCCACCGACGCCCCTGCCCCCGCTCCCACGCCTGAGGCGCCCGCCTCCACGGAGACCGCATGACCTTCGTCGCCAACACGGCGTCCCGCAACCAGGGCCGCCGCGGACACCTGGGACTGGCCCTCCAGGCCTCGCCCGGGACCTTCCTGCCCCCCACCCACTACCTGCGCCTGACCGGCGGCAGCGGCTTTCTTCCCGACGACCTGGAACGTATGAGCCAGGCCTTCCGCGGCACGGCCTTCGAGGCGCCCGCCGAACGCGCCGGGACCGACTACCAGGGCCGTAGCGTGAACTTCGAGGCCAGCGCCGCCGACCTGGTCATGATGCTGAAGGCCAACATGGGGATGCCGGACGCGCAGGGCGTGATCACGCCCGTGGACAGCACCCAGTGGGACAACTTCTTTCCGCTGCCCGCGATCAGCGGCCAGTGGTTCGTGCCCGGCGCGGGCCACGTCCAGTTCACCGACGGCCAGTTGCACGAGCTGACCCTGACCGTGCCCGAGCAGCGCACCGAGATGGTGACCGGCACGGCGAACTTCCACGCCGGGCGGGCGGTGCTGCACCCGGAGGGCGAGGCGGGGTTCACGCCTGCGGCCGCCGTCATCCCCAGCTACACCGGAGCCTTCGGGCGCCTGCACCACAGCGTCAAGATCGCGGGCGTGACCTACAGCCCGGACGGTGCCAGCACTGCGCGCTTCTACAACCCGGTCGAGCCGCTGCCAGCCACGGGCGAGTACGTGGACGGCTTCGCGCCCAGCGAGCAGCCCATCGGCGTGGAGTTCGGCATGGCCTGGGGCCGCCCAATTCCCTCAATTCTGGAGGCGTCCCGCACCAAAGCCTTCCTCAGCTACGTCTGGCGGCTCGCCAGCGGCGGCACCGAGGCGGCGCCCGCCAACCTGATCGAGGTGACCGCCTCGGTGCAGGTGACGGCCCGCGAGGTTCCGGTCAGCCCTGGCCGCGTACGGACCACGGCTACGTTCCGGGCGCGGACGCAGACGCCGGGCGTCAGCCCGTTCAGCATCACCGTCAAAGCCGCCTGACCCTGACCCCTCACCCGCACCTTCCGCCACGCCACCCGCGACTCCCGGGGCGTGGCGGTCGATCACCAGCAGCCCCGTGCGGGTGGCTGCTGACCAACGACAGGCAGGGACATGACAGATACGCTTGCACTTCTCCAGCAGCAGAACAGCCGGGAAGTCTGGCTCCTCCTAGACGCGGCCACCCAGGACGTGACGGTGGTGCGCCCCGGAACACCGGGAGCCGGACGCTTCGTGATCACGCGGGTCCCGGCCCGCGACATTCGCTCCAACCTGCTCTATGCCGCCCTGGGGCGGGACGGGTACCTGGCCTACGCGAACTGGTACAACAGCCAGGCGCAGCAGGCCCGGGCGGCCGCCGAGGGAAACACCCGCAAGGCGGATGACCCCGAGCCGTTCGACGATTCCTTGCCGGACGACGCCCGCTGGCGGGCACACACGGTCGCGCTGGAGGAGGCGGTCGAGGACGCGGTGCTAGCAGTCGGCCTGACCTCCCCGGAGTACGGGGCGGCGCGTAGCGTGCTGGGGGCCTACCGCTCGGTTCTGGTGCGCGAGATCGTGCAGTGGGGCCGGGAGCCTCCAGCGTGGGACCCCCCAGTGCCCCCGCCAGAGGAGGCCACGCCTGAACAGCTGGCGGCGGCTGAGGAGAACGACCTCCAGGGAAACTTCTAGAGCGCGAACTCCGTGCCGCCCTGACCCTGCATGCCATGAGCAGCGGGGGCATGGGCGGCGGGTACGGCAGCCCAGCCCTCCAGGTGGCCCTGTGCTACCTCGACGAGCTGGCGTGGCAGGCGGCTGTCTGGACGTTCGCGCAGGGAAGATCGGCCTACCGGGAGGCCTGGGACCTGGAGCACCGGAAACGAGAATGACACCGCCTGGCGCCCCAGGCGGTGTCGGGTCTCCAGCAGTCGGTTCAGCTGTGGGGCAGCTCGGCCACGTACGCGGGGCCGCCGTCGAGCGGCTCCAACAGCAGCTTGGCGCGGTAGCCCATGCGGTGGGCAGTGTCCCCGACCGTGCTCATGTACAGGTTGGCGTCCTCGGCCTCGATCTGCGAGACCCGGCCCGAGGTCATCCCCCAGGCTTCCCCCGCCTTGCGGACCGTCAGCCCCTGGGCCGTGCGGATGGCCTTGAAGGCGGCCCCGGCGCTGCCCAGGACCACGGCGGCCGCGATCTCGCCCGGGGTCATCTCCACGAAGCGGTCCGGCGGGAGCGTGCCGCCGGAAGCCTCCTGGCCCTCGGCCTCGTTCAGCAGCGCCAGGTAGTCGGCATCCGGCAGTTCGTCCAGGCCGAGCGTGTCTTTCCATTGCTGTGCGGTCTTGGGCATACGGTTCCCCCTTCAGGAATCGGCCTTCCAGGCCTGGAGCGCGGTCTTGAGGGCGGGGCCGGGCGCGTCGCCTTCTTTGGTCTCGGCGCTGGCGATCACGATCTCACCCGTGGGGCGGAAGAAGAAGTACACGCGGGTTCCGCCCTTGATGCCGCCGCGTGCGTGGGTCTTGAGTTCCCAGATGGGCAGCGCCTTGAGCTTCTTGGCGTAGCTGCTGCCCGCGCCGTGGGCGTGCAGGTCGGTCAGCATCACGATGGCCGCGTCCACTGCTGCCTGCTGGCCCGCCGCCACCATGTCCAGCAGGTCGTCGATCACGGCGGGCCGCTGGGCCTGAGGGCGGAGGTAGAGGACCAGGGCGGGCATGTGCTTACTATAGGCTAAGCAAAAGGCTTTGTCAAGCCAATGCTAAGCAGATGACTTAAATGTGTTATGCCCAACAGGGACAGGAGCTTAAGCTGGCGGCATGAGCCTGGACCCCGAGACAAAGGCCCGGATTGAAGCCGAAGAAGCGTATCGAGCAGAGGTGCGTGCTCGGCCTCAGGGCAAACCGCCGACACATAAGGGACGCCAGAACGGCATCTTGCTGCTTGTATTGGGCATCATCGCCGCTCTGTACTTCCTGGGATCAGGGCTGCCTCGGGGCCTGACTTCGGCCCTCCCTGCCCCACAGGGTGACCCGGTGGGAATTGAGGTGCAGGCTCAGGCCACACCAGACAATTATGGAGTAGACCTCTTTGTCACCTTGAAAGACGCTGGGGGGCAAGAAGTTGCTGCCGCGGGGAACGCTGTCATTGCGGTGTACTCGCGCGATTACACCGAGCCGGAGCAAGTTCTATGGAGCAAGAGCGTCGGCGTCCGCACCGACCAGTTTTCTCGGGGAACGCGCGGCCAAGGTGCTTTCGAGCGGGACGCCGTTTTTGCCGAACTGGCCTCGGTAACGACCGCGGAACTGCGGCGGGAATCCGGTAAGGCGATCGATATTCGTGTGCGCTACATCCTGCTGGACGACACCGTGCTCGAAGCCAAAGAGATTGCTTTTCTTCCATAACATCTGATTACCCACACTCCACTACCGCCCTTCGGGGCGGCTTTTTCTTGCCCCCGAGGAGGTGGCTCTTGACGCAGTCCTCAAAGCGCACCGTGGTCTATAACTTGCGCCCCAACGTCACTGGAATTCCCGGGCTCAAGCGCTTTGAGGAGAGCCTGGAGAGAATCCTGGGCGTCCAGACCAAGCTCCAGCAGCAAGGGGACGTGGTGCGGGGACTGCGGGACCAGACGGCCGCCGTGGTCGCCGCTGCCCAGCAGGAGGCGCAGGCCAACCGCGCTGTCGACCAGCAGGCCCGGCAATCGCGCCAGCAGCGCCGGGCTGAGGAACGCGCGGCCATCGCCCAGAAAAAGGCTGACGACAACAGCTACCAGCAGTGGTGGAAGCAGCAACTGCGCGAGCAGGAGCAGAGCGAGCGCCGGGCACACCAGGAAGGGGTTCAAAGGCTCCGCGACCGGGCAGCGACGGCGGCCCTCAACGCGCGCCTCTCCTCACAGGCCGAGAAGCTCGCGCAGCAGGAACTCCGCGCCACCATCCGCGAGCTGGACAACGAGCAAAAGAGCCTGCGGGCGGTGTGGCAGATCGGCAAGCTGGTCGGCCCTGACCTAGTGCAGATGCAGCGGGACGTTCAGCGCCGCGCGCTGGAGGCGGCCAGCGCCCTCGACAAGCAGTCCGACGCCTACCGGCGCCTGATGGGCGTGGCCGCCGCCTCTCAGCGCACCCAGGACCAGGCCACCGGACGCATCACCCCCGGCAGCCTGAGCCACGGCGTCGTGAACGGGATTCAGCAGAGCGGCCTGTTCACCCAGCTGGCCGCGGCGTCCGGTGTGGGTGCAGCGGCACAGAACCTGGGGTTGGTCGCCAGCAACTTCGCGCTGGCGAAGAACAACGCCCTGCAATTTGCGGGGGCGAGTAACACGGCCGCCACGGCTGCCGGGTTCATGAGCGCGGCTGGCGCTGGCCTCGCCGTCGGGCTGGGTGCGGTCGGCGTGGGCTTCGTTTCTCTCGGGAAGGTCGGTCTGGAGCAGACCAAGATTCTGGAGCGGGGCCTGAACACGCTCCAGGCGAGCGGCGTGCAGGACCTGGAGGGCTTCCAGACCCAGGTCAAGGCGCTGAAAGAGGATCTGGGCACCGTGGGCAAAAGCCTGAGCCTGGCGACCCTCACGGCCTCAGCCGCTGAGCTGGTGAAGGCCAACCTCAGCGCGGGCGATTCGCTGACCGTGCTCGCGGCCAGTTCCAAGCTCGCGGCCGCCGAGAACACCAACCTGAACGACACCAGCGCCCAGCTGCTGATGAACACCCGCCAGTACGGGCTGGAAGTCAGCGAGTCCGCGCGGGTGGCCGACATGTTCGCCAAGGCGGGCAATCTGGCCGCCGGGACCGCGAACGACCTGAGCCTGGGCTTCGGCAAGGTGGGCGGCACGGGCCTGCAGGCAGGCATCGAGATGAACGACCTGCTGGGCATGCTGGTCGAGCTGGACCTCAAGGGGATGCGCGCGGCCGACGTGGGCGCCGACGCGCTGCGCACGGCGCTGTCCAGCCTGAGCGACGTGACCGAGAAGGGGCAGGGCATCCTGAGGGAACTCGGCGTCGAGATCGACGACGCCTCTGGCAAGGCGCGTCCGGCGGGCGACGTCATGGCCGACCTGGGCGAAAAGATGCGCGGCATGGGCATCACGGTGAACAAGAACACCGGTGAGCTGGAAGGAAACGGCGAGGCCCTGCGCACCGTGGCGGGGCTGATGGACACCCGAGCAGCGGCGGCCGTCATCAACCTGACTGGCGAATGGCGCACGCACGGCCAGACCATCAAGGACAGCGAGGAATACGCCACCGAGTACGCCAACACGATGAGCCAGGGTGTCGAACCCGCGCAGAAACGGCTGAAGACCGCCTTCGAGGACACCGGGCTGGCCCTCGCCAAGAGCTTCGCGGGTCCGCTGGCAGATTTCCTCGATCAGGTCCTCTCTCCGGCGGTGACGCGCCTGGGTGAGTTCTTCACCAAGCTGACCGACATCAAGAACCTGGGCGAGATCCTCGTGAAGGTGCGGCTGGAGGCGGGCGACGACGGCACGACGCAGGTGCTCAAGCTGCTTACTGCTCCCGTCACCATCCCCCTGGGGCTGGGTGCTCAGGCCGGGCAGCTGCTGAACGTCGACCAGCTGCAGCAGGCCCTGATCAAGGGCGGCATTCTGGAACAGCAGCGGACGCCCTGGGCGATCCTGGCTCAGTTCAAGGAGGTCGCCAACAACTACGAGAAGTACCTGAAGATGGCTTACGAGGCGGACGCCCGCTGGAAGGATGCGCAGTCCAGCAACCCCCTGGTCACGGGTCCATCCGTCACGCTCAACCGCATTCCGGAAAACACCCTCACCGGGGCCGGGCCGCTGTCGCCCGGGCAGACGCGCGCCCTCGACGGAGCGGTGTCTGGCCTGGTGGGTGCCCTGGGCCTGGCGGGGCGGGAAATCCTCAACGAATTCGGGGTCAGCGGGAAGGATTATCACCACGACGGCGCTGTGCGCGCCGATGCGGTGCACAACGGGATCGACCTCGGTGCTCCGCGCGGCACGGCCATCCTCAGCCCCTTCGCCGGGGCCTTGAGCGTCCGCGAGGACACCAAGAACGGCAAGGTGTTCGAGCTGCTCGACGCGGCCGGGAACAAGCTGGTCGGTATTCACCTGGACCAGTTCGACGCCGAGGTTCTCAAGGCCCTCCGAGCGGGCGGCGGCAAGGCGCTGATCCTCAAGGGCCAGCGCATCGGCACGGTGGGGAATACGGGCACGACGGCGGGAAGTGCCCCCCATTTGCATCTGATGGGGTACGCCGCGGGCAGCAGCACGCCCATCGACCCCCGCACCATCCCCTTTGTCGGCGGCGCTCCGGCCAGTGCCGCGAGACCCACCTCCCCCGCTCCCACGCCTGCCGCTACCCCATCCCCCGAGGATGTCCGCAAAAGCGTACAGGCCAGGATCGACGACATCCTCGCGCGGGTCGATCTCAAGCTGATCACCGCGCCCGCAGCCATCAAACAGATCGCCCAGATCCGGGACGAGGCTGAACAGACGGCCCGGTCGATGCAGCAGAAGGGCACCAAGGGCTGGCAAGACTACGCGGCCAGCATGAAGGCCGCGCAGGGGGTCATCGACGGGCTGAAAAAGGGCACCGGTGGAGCGAAAGACGTGCTGGGCGCACTCTCGACCCAGTTCGAATACGCCGGGAAGACCGGCCTCCCCGCCTATATCAACGGGCTGCGAGCTTACATCGCCCAGCAGGACAAGGCCGCCCAGAGCACGAAAAACACACAGGACCGCCTCGACGCGATGGCGAACGTCAACCGTGCCCGGCAGATGCTGGAAGACGCGACCAAGCCCCGCAAGGGTCCAGTCAGCGTCAGTGACGCCGACATGGCGAAGTTTCGCAAGGGGGCCGAAGAGGTCATCCGGCTGGAAAAAGG
This sequence comes from Deinococcus budaensis, assembly GCF_014201885.1. Classification (NCBI taxonomy): domain Bacteria; kingdom Thermotogati; phylum Deinococcota; class Deinococci; order Deinococcales; family Deinococcaceae; genus Deinococcus; species Deinococcus budaensis. The sequence continues at coordinate 91,322 of NZ_JACHFN010000006.1, forward strand.
TCTGGAGACCAGCACGAACGTCGACTGGCGACGCCGGGCCGCCAACCGCATCGCGGCCTACAACGCCCAGGGAGAGGCGGCTCAAGGCGTGCTGGCCGTGCTTCAGGGCACGGCGAAGACGGAAGCCCAGCTCGCGGACGAGTCCACCCGCCGCGAGCAGGCGCGGGCCTCCGCGCTGCGCACCATCAGTCAGGGGGTCCAGAAAGGAAAAGAGGACGACTTCAAGCGTGCCCTGGCGAGCCTCAAAGCCTCTCAGGCCGAGGAACTCGCCCAGGAGGGTCTGACCGCTGCCCAGCGCGAGCAGATCGTCCGGCGCACGGGACCGGCCATCCTGCGGGCCACCTACGCGCTGAACGCCTCGATCAAAAAAGGCAAGGAGGACGAGGCCGAAGCCTGGCGCACCAGCGAGCAGGCCAAGGCGCTGACCGCCAGCGAGGTCAACGCCGAGGTCAAGCGGCTGCGGGACGCTGCCCGCACCGAGGAGAGGACCAACAACCAGACCGCCCAGCGCGAGCAGGCCTCGGCTGCCCGCCTGGCCGGTCGCACACGCGTGCAGGAGGAAAGGCAGCTGGCCGCCGAGCTGGCAGGCCTGAGGACCAAGGCCGCCCAGGCCACGGCCGACCGTCTGAAAAGCATCGAGGATGGGCAGATCGCCCGTGCCCAGGGCAATGCCCAGCGCCAGCTGGACTTGACCCGCGAGTTCAGCCAGGCGCAGTTCAACCGCCAGCAGGCCATCCTGCTCGCCGAGAAGAAACAGGCCTACGCCAACGCTGCTGGTAAGCCCAACCAGGGGGCGCTGGAGGCGGCCGCCGATGCCGATTTCCTGCGCGACCTCGAAACGGCCCGCCAGGCCCGCTTGAGCGCCGTCCGGAGCGCCCAGAAGGCGGTGGAACAGGAGGAGGAAGGTGCCCGCCAGAGGCGGCTGGCACGCGAGAAGATCGTCAATCAGCGCTTGGCTGAAGGGGCGGAGGCCGCCCGTCAGGCCAATATCGAGGACGCGCGGCTCGCCCAGAGCGAGATCGAGGCCCTGCGCGATCAGGATCTCCTGAACGCCAAGGGCAACGTGACCGAGCAGGTGCGGCTCCAGCGCTACTACGCCGAGCAGGTCCGCCTGGCCCGGCGCGCGGTGGCCGACGCGATTTATGCCGACCGGGCACGCGACCTCGACAACGAGTACGCGAACAGGCCCGACGACCCCATGAAAGCCCGCCTGCTGGGGCAGGCCGGGGCCGCCCGCCAGCAGGCCTACGATGCGGCCGACCGCGACGCTGGCAACCAGGTCAACGCAGCTCTGGATACCCAGACCGAGAAGGTCCGCGAGTTGCGCAGCCAGTACAGCCAGCTGGCCGACTCGATCCGCGACAAGGTCAAGGCTGGAAGCTTCGATGAGGAGGCGCAGGAAGCGGCGGCGACGGCCTTCGATCAGCTGGCCGTCTCCGCTGGAGCGGCTGGTGTCGCGGGCAACAGCTACCTCGCCGTGGCCCGTCAGAGCGTGCAGGCGGCGCTCGACGCGGGCCGGGCGGCCGAGACCCAGCGCCTGGCCCTGGCCGATCTGGACCGCGAGCAGGAAGACTTCATCGCCCGGCAGGATGCGGCTGCTGACAGTGCTATCGAACTCGCCGACAGCCTGGTTGAGGCTGGGAGCACCACCGATGGCCTGATGCTGCTCACTACCACCCTCGACGAGCTGATGGCCGCCGCGGGGGAAGGCCCGATCAGCGGGGAGGCCGTGAGCAAGCTGGCCGCCGCGATGGAACGGCTCAACCTCGCCGCCAGCAAGACCAACCTGAACGACGCGGCCGCCTGGCTCGCCGCCTTCAAGGGCGTGGGCGACACGGTGGCGGCGGCCGAGTCCAGCTTCACCCAGGGGGGTGCGGAGGCCACCGCCCAGCAGGGGCAGAACGATCAGATCGGGTCCCTCTTCCAGGGGGGAGCGGGGAACGTCGCGCGCTTCCTCCTGGGGACGGACGGGCAGGGCTTCGCCGAGGCCTTCTGGTTCGACTTCTCCGAGGCGAGCCAGGGGGCGTTCATGCAGGGTCTCGGGCAGCTGGACACCGAGGCGCTCGCCGGACTGGGCACCGACATGCTCCAGCGGTTGCTCGACGGCATGGGCGACGACGCGGCCTGGGACAGCTGGCGGGCACAGGTGCAGGGGGCCATGACCCGCGCGCTGGAGCTGAAGAGCACCGACGCCGGGTACGCGGACCTAGGGGCGGTGCTCGATCAGTTCGAGGCGCTCGACAGCCGGGCCGAGGGCTACAGCGCCACCTTGAGCGACCGGCTCCTCCCCGAGCTGGAGCGCATCCGGGACGCCGCCACCGACCCGGCCCTGAAGGACATGGCCGAGAAGGCCATCGGTTACCTGAACGGTGAGGTCGAGGCGGCCCGCGAGCTGGTCAGCGTGCTGGGGCAGGTCAAACTCTCCCAGCTCGACCGATTGAAAGCCAGCGGCGGCATCGGCGAGCAGGCCTACATCGACCAGCGCCACGTCCTGCTGGTCGAGCAGGAAAACGCCCGCTACCGACTGGACATTCAGGGCAAGACCGGCAAGGCCTTGGAGCTGGCGGAGGCCCAGCATCAGATCAACCTGGGCAACATCGTCGCGGACGGCATGCAGGCCACCCAGCAGCTCACGTGGAGAATCCAGGACGAGACGCGCCAGGTGATCCGCGAGAGCGAGCAGGCCGATCTCGAATACCGCCGCAGCACCGGGCTGATCGGTGAGCGGGCCTACATCGACGCCCGCCACCAGCAGCAGGTGCAGGCGGCCCGGGACGAGTTCAACGTCCGGGTCCGGACCCTGCAAGCGGGTGAACCCGCCTATGTGGCGGCGGAACTGGCCTTGCAGGTCAAGCTCGGGCAGATCACCCGTCAGGGCATGACCGACCAGCAGGCGCTGACGGATCGCCTGGAGGCGCAGGCCCGCCAGCGGCGCCAGCAGGAGGCGGTGGCCGATCTCGATCACCGCCGTTCCCTGGGCCTGGTGGGCGAGCGGGCCTACCTCGAGGAGCGTCAGCGCCTGGCCGAGGCGGCGGCCCGCGAGGAGTTCGCGGCCCGGGTCGCCAAGATGGAGGAGGGAGGCGACGAGTACCGCGATGCGGAGGCCCAGCTACAGGCCGACCTGACGGCGATCACCCGCCAGGGGGTGCTGGACCGGATCGCGCTGGAGCAGCAGCAACTTCAGGCGTTTATCGGCGGCCTGGACCAGCTGGGCGGCGCGCTGGAATCGGCTGGAGCGGGCTGGGGGGTGTTCCTGAAGTTTGCTGGGCAGGGGATAGACCTGTTCGGCAAGTTCCAGGCGAACCTAAAAGACCTCCGCAGCGCCTTCAACGGTGGCAGTCTCTTCGACAAGCTGGGCGCCGTGGGCGGCACGCTGGGGCTGGTGGCGACCGGCATCAACCTGGTAGGCCAGCTGGGCGACGCGATTCTGAACCTGTCCCCTGGGTTCAGGGCCTGGAAGACCAACCTGCTGGAGGTGGCGGAAGCCCAGAAAAAAGCGCTGAGCATCGACGCCGGGGGCTTCAATAGCCCCTGGGCCAAAGCACTCGAGCAAGACGCGGCCAACCGCGAGAAGCTGGCGAACGCGGGCTTCTGGAAGCGCGTCTGGTGGGGCCTGACCGGCAGCGCCCCGCAGGTCATGAAGACCGAGAGCGCCAAGCTGATGGCCGAGCTTCAGACCATCTTCGCCAACCTCGGTTCCGGCCTCAGCAACATCTTTCAGTCCAGCATGTCCGACGCCTTCCTGAAGGGCGACATGACGAGCTGGGCGCAGAATTGGAGCAAGACGTTTGACCAGCAAGTCGGGCAACTGATCCTCAAGACGATGGTGGACGCGGCCCTGAAGGAGGGGGCGGTGGCCGCCGACCTCGCCGAGCTGACCAAGGCGATCCAGGAACAGCGTTACAACGACATCCCCGCCATCATCGAGCGCATCCGGGCGAACGCTGGCGCAGCGATGTCACCCATTGTGTCGGTAGCCCCAAGCCTGCCCGGTTTCGGCAGCGGGAAAGACACCTCCTCGGGAACCGGCACCAGCGACCCCGCCAGCAACCGACAGCAGGACGAACTCTGGTACCAGTACGAGCACGAGACGGACCCGGTCAAGAAGGCCGCACTCCGCAAGCAGCTGCAAGGGGGAAGCAGCGGAACTTCTGGTGGCAGCACCGTCACGATCACCCGCGAGGCGGTCCAGCCCGACTGGGCTGCCCTCACGGTCAGCATCACCCGGCTGGCGGATCGTGCGGATCTCGAAATCCAGGCAGCCAACCTTCAGATGGAGGCCGCCCGCCTCCAGCGCGAAGCGGCGGGCATCAACGCCCAGGCTGCCGGAATGATCCTGATCGCCGCCGAGCGCCTGAGCGGGGGCACCAGCAGCCCCACACGCGCCGTGTTCTAGCCCAGCAATCTCCAACTCCCACAAGCCCCTGCCTCGCCGCAGGGGCTTTGCCGTGGCTGACCCCCAGCGGGCCAGCCGCCTCGGAAATTCCACTTTGAAAGGAGGTGAGGCCCCTGACCCTCATCGGCAGCCACCACCCGGCCCGCGAGGCCTGGGTGGTCTATGTCTACCGGGCCGTCACCGAGACGGCCTACGTCGCCGAGCATGTCTGGACGCCCGAGAACCCCGGCCCGCTGGCCGAGACCTGGGCGTTTACCCACGGCCCCCTCCACGAGTGCCGCTACGGCGAACTGGGCCTGCACACCGATCCCGGCTGGCCGCCCGATACCCGGGTGGTGGTGGTCTGGGAACAGCCCAACACCGACCTCAAGCCCGACTTCATCGGCGCGGCGGGCCTCATCCGGGGCGCGCGCTCCCCCGAGGGCGGCCGGTACACCCTGCCGCTCACCGGGCTGGGCGACGTGGACGCCCGGGGCGTCGCGGGCCGGTACACGGCCGTCGGCCCCTGGGTCCAGAACGGCCTGAGCGTGCACGGCGTCGTCCTGCTGCCTCCCAAGAAGGGGGAAACGGTCGAGGCCCATCACGCGCGCCTCCTCGAACCCTTCCCGGACGGGGGCTGGGGGGTGCGGCCCGACGGCGTGCGGGTGCTGGGGCGCCCGCTGTTCGGCCTCCCGGTCGCCATCCCGGCCGCCGAGGTCCTGGACCTCCAGGGCAGCGGGTACGAGCGCCAGGAGTACGTCACCGAGGCGCTGGCCGACCCCGGCGAGCGCTGGGCGGCCCTGACCGAGGAGAGAGCGCGCCCCACCAGCATCACGCCCCGGGTGATGGCGGCGGCGGGGACGGACAACCTGATCCTGCCGGACGTGGAGCAGGGACCCACCGTCAACTTCATCCGCATGACCCGGGGGCCGCTGGGAGGGGCGCCGGACGAGCAGTTCACCTACACCGCCGCGGACCTGGCGGCGATGGAGGCGCAGCCCTTCGGCTTCCGGTACTGGAACCTGACCCAGGACCTGCCGGACCAGGCCGCCGAGTACAGCGGGAACGATCCGCCTCCGGCCCCGGTGGCGGTCTGGGTCACCAGCGTGATCAGCCTGCCGCTGAGCGCCCTGGTGCGGCAGAGCGCGTCCAGCCGGTTCGCCGAGAACGCGGTGCGGGCGCTGCGGCGTCTGTCGTTCCCCTTCCAGGCCTACACCTTCGGGACCGGGAACAACGACCTGGCCTATCCGCCCCCCGCGCGCTACACGGTGATCGAGGACACGGCGAGGGCCACGCAGGCCACCGCGTATTTCCGCGACTGGCTGAGCGCCACCCCGGACGGCCCGTTCGAGACCGCGGTCGAGCCGCTCACCACCGGCACCCGCCCGCTGACCGGGGACCTGGTCAACGACGTGCGGGAGTTCCGGCTCGCGGTGCCCGAGGACCTGACCACCGAGGTTTACCTGAGCCGCAACGGGGGCCAGTACCACTACCTGCTGCAGGTGTGGATCGAGTTGCGTGCCCGGCGGCTGGTGGCGAAGAAGAACCCGGCGAGCACCGTCACGACCGACCCGCTGTACCTGGCGCGCTACGACCCGTCCGGCCGCGCCACGCTGTCGGTGGGCCTGCCCAGGATGCTGATCGACACCCTGCGGGACACCATTCCGGAGGACAACCTGCCCGCCGGATGGGACGCGCCGACCTACTCGCCCCCGACCTTCCAGGGCAAGGTGCCGGGGCGGCTGATCGCCCCGGCGAAGGTGACGGGTCTGCGCTTTCCGGACGGCAGCCTGAACGACCAGTTCGTGAGTGAGCTGCGGCGGGAGCGGACGGCGGACAGCTACCACACGGTCGTGCAGATCGGGGCGCGGCAGACCCGCAGCCTGACCCCGGCGGAGAAGAAGCTGAAGGTCGCGCAGGAAGGTGAGGCCTGGTGAGCCTGGTCCGCATTCATTTCCGTCAGGCAGGCCTGCTGGCGGGTGAGACCAAACCCTGGCTGGGAGACGACCTGCGGGACTACGACGCCCCGTTTGACCTGGAGTCACCTCCGGTCGGCGGGGCGCGTGCGGCCGACTCCCGGATCGTGGCGCACACGGGTGACAACCTGCCCACCGTCTACGCCTACACCGCGACCGGGCACCTGCACGCCACCAGCCCCGAGGCATTGCAGACCCTCTACTTCAAGGTCAAACGCCAGCTGCGGCATGCCGACGAGATCTGGCGGGGCGACCGCTACCTCAAGATCGCGGGCGCTACCCTCGGCGGCCGTGAGCCTCTACGCGGGCAGTGCGTGGTCCCCGCGCCCATCGTGTGCCGGGTCGTGGACCTGCGCTGGTACGACAAACTACGGAGGCCGCTGGAATGAGCCTGTTGAAACTGGACCCGGCCTTCCGCGTGTTGCTCCCCGAGGGGGCGAACGGCGGGACCGGCGAGATCGAGTACGACCGCCCCTACCGGCTGCCCGCCATGATCGCCGGGGCCAGTAGCGCCTTCAAGATCAGCATTCTCGACCCCAACAACCCCCGACTGGGCAAGATCGTCTCGCTGGCGGGCGGCGACGTCTCCCTGCTGGGAGCGAAAAACGGGGAGGCCGAACCGCCCTACGTCACGGTGCGAATCTACCCGGAGTTTCCGGTGGCCGCCGGGCAGCCGGTGGCGCAGGGGGAGCCCATCGAGTTCCGGGGCAGGCCGCACGAGTTCCCGGCAGGCAGCGGCCTGTGGGATCTGGCCGATCTGGGGAGCGATAACCGCCCGGTGCTCACCACGCCGGAGCAGAAGGCGTCCCTCGTCGAGGCCCTGGCGGCGAGCGAGACCATCATCGAGCGCTATGACGCCTCCACCGTGGAACTGGCGGCAGAACGCGGCAGGATCAACGCCCTCAAGCTCGACCTTCAGATCAGTGCCGCCGGTCTCCAGGGCCTGAAGGTCCGCACCCTCCAGAACGCCACCCCGGCCGCCACGGCCGTCCGGCGGCTGGTCTGGGGCCTGCGCAGCCGCAACTTCAAGCTCCCCCTCTGGGTGGACGACCTCGGCCACACCCACATCACCGTCGCCCGCATCAAGGACCTGATCCTTTCCGGCGCACTGAGCATCCCCTCGCTGCTCACCGGACGGGTCCAGGCCACCGAGCTGGAGGCCAGCCGCCTGGAATTGCCCAGCCTGACCGTCAAGCCCGCGCCCGCCTCCTCGGGCATCGTGCAGGGCTGGACCAGCAAGAACGGCAAGAAGATCGCCTGGATCGACCCCTCGGGCGTCTTTCACATCCGCAAGCTCGGCCCGGGCGTCACCGGCTACGCGGTCTGGGGCGGCACCCTCGCCTCCCAGCTCGCCCCGGCCCTGCCCCTGGCCGGAGTGGTCAACCTGGGCATCGCCGGGCAGACCTCCGCCGACGTGGCCGCGAGGTGGGGCGCGCTGGACCGCGCCGCCACCTTCAAGGCCACCGGTCTCTCCAGCGGCGTCTACACCCTCACCCTGCTCGACAGCGACCGCAGTCCGCTCTACAGCGCCATGCCGCAGACCCAGACCGGACGGCTGGGCGGCGTGCGGGGAACGCTCCGGCGCGGCAGCAGCGGCCAGACGGGGCTGAACGTCAACCGCGCGGCCTACTACGGCTTCGTGCCCGACGCAGGTGCGGCGCTGGAACTCAACCTTGCCCACGCCTGGGTCCCTGACAACCCCCACCGGCCCCGGAACACCATCCTCGCCGTCGGGCGCAGCGACCTCACCGGCACCGGGGACCGCCGGGTGCTCGACGGCCGCATGGTCGCGCAGAACGTCCGGACCATCCTGGTCAGCCTCAGCGGACGGCACGAGCGGTTTCTGGTTCTGGGCCTCTACAACACCAGCACCGAGACCTACGGCGCCGGACTGGAGGAGATCACGCAGGTCAACGCGGGGATCGCCTCGGTCGCGGGACCGGGGTATGTGGACGCCCGGGCGGCCCTGTGCCGCAACGCCGACGGGAGCTGGCGCACCGACGGCACTCCCGACCCCGCCTATCTGGAGGCGGACGGCCTCACCCTCAACGCGGCCGGGCTTGCGCGCCTCGCCGCCCACGTCGCTGCCGCCGCGCAGGAAAGAGGTATGAGCTGATGACGCTGTTTCAACTGGACGACCTGATCCTGGACGATTCGTTCGAGACCCTGCTGCTCGACCCGCTGGACGCGCCGGGGATGGTGCTGCTGCTGGACGCGCCCAACCTGGACTCTTTCCCGGCGCAGCGGATCGGCTGGATCGGCGGCCCCAGCCCCACGCGCACGCACAACCTCTCGCTCCAGACGGGCGCGGTGCCGCGCGAGGACCCCAACTGGGACGGCATGTTCTGGGGCAACGACACCGCGAACGGCATGGTCTACGAGAACCGGGGGTGGAAGTTCCAACGGCCCAGCGGCAACACCGTCACCAATTACCTCGCCGCCACGGGAAACGGGAGCATCACGCCCCAAATCGCTACGACCCACTTTCTGCTGATCGCGTGGGCCAGAATCGGCGCCACGGGCCTCTCGGTGCCGCTGCTAGGGTCTGCCGGAGACGACCTCACTACGGACGTTCGCAACAGCTTTGCCCTGTACCTCCACCACAAGGCCAGCAGCGCCACCAGCCCCGGGTTTTTCCGCATCTGGGATCAGAACGGGGCGCGCGTGGACTCCGGCTTCAGCGGCAACCTGGGGCTGGAGATCGGCCAGCTCGTGCAACTCGGGGTCCACGTCGTCTACGGCACGCCGGGCAACGCCACCAAGCTGCACATGTACGTCAACGGGGCGTTCACCCGGACGGGTGAGGTGGGCGGCATGACGGCCATGCGGAGCAACAACGCGCCGCTGTGGGTCGGCGCGTCGGGCGCCAACAACCAGGGCGCCGTGACCGCTCACCGCCTGCTGGTCCAGCGCGGCTTTTCCTCCACCGCCCAGGCGGCCGGGATCGTCTCGCGCGATTACCAGCTCAACCTCGCGCGGTACCAGTAAGGGGGCAGCATGAGCAACATCGAAGTCATCGGGGGCAAGCTGCTGGTGCGGCTGCCCAACGGCCAGCACGCCCGGGTGTCCATCATCCCCCAGGACTCCTCGCCGGAACTGGCCGCCGACGCCGCCGCGACGGGCGCCACGGCCTCCTCGGAGCCGCGCGGCACCGGGGGCACCAAGGGCCGGGTGACCAGCCGCACGCCCCTGACCGGCACCCGGACGGACCTGCTGCCCTCCTCCCCGCTGGAAATGTGGGACCGCGACCGCCTGGCCGTCATCGACCTCGACAACCGGGTGTGCGGTCCCGGCGACACCGCGCGGATGACCGGGTTGATCCCGGCGGGGCGCCAGTTCTACGTGGACATTCCGGCCAGCGCCACCGCCCCCAATCTCACGGCCATCCCGATTCCCGCGCCCGCAGGCTTCCCCGGCTCGACCATCCACAACAAAGACCGCCCCTTCCTGATCGTGGGCGAGAGTTTCGAGTTCGCGGGCGAGGTGTTCCTCAAGGTCTACGACGACCTCACCGTCCAGGTCAGCACCGTGGAGGGCGTCTACACCTGGACGCTGGACCTGCTGACCCCCCCGCTCGGGGAGGACCTCAGCGTGCCTGGCCCGAACCAGAAGTTCGAGCGCCTCTGGAACTTCGCGGACGCCGCCAACGCCAACGCGGGCGCGCGCGTGTTCGCCCGCACCACCGGCATCGTGAACCGCCCGGGCACCGGCCTGGTGGCGATGACCCTGGTGGACTACTCCACGGGACGCTTCGTGTACGGCCCCATGAACCTGCCCGACGCCCCGAAAAGCCAGGGCCTGGTGGTGATCGAGGCCAGCGACTACGCGCGCGGGCCCGGCCTGGCCCACCGTGCCAAGCTCGCGGGCGCCAACCTGCCTGACCGCAACGGCTACGTCGCCCGCGCGCTGGCGACCGCAGACGGCATCTTGCAGTCGGTCGGGGGCACCATCACTTTTCCCCTCAACCAGTCGGGCAAGAGCTATTCGGGCACCATGATCCTCAAGACCGACATCGAAGGAAGCACATTCCGGTACAAGGTCTGGCCCTACGACCGCACGAAGGCGTTGGCCGACCAGGGGCAGAACGAACCCCTCGGCTGGACCGGGACGTATGTGGACGCGAGCGCGCTCACGACCGGTCGGTTCGGCTTCTACTCGGGCGGCAACCTGAGCTACCACGTCCTCTGGGCGCGCTACTCGACCGGCAACGTGACCTTCGAGGGGGCTTGAGCCGTGGCGGACGAACTGCTATTCCTCACGCTGCACCCCACGCTGGGCATCAAGGTCAAGCGTCCGGCGGCCGACATCGTGGCGCTGGGACTGGGCTACTACCGGCTGACCGGGGACCCCGCCACCTTCACGTACGAGCGCGAATGGGTGCCTCCAGCGGGCACCCCGGCGGCAAACCCCGCCGATGACGCGGCGGCCGAGAAGTACCGCCCTCGGGGTGGCCGCCTGCCGCTGGGGACCAGGCCCGCGCCGATTGTGGTGGTGCCGCCGGCTCCGACCGAGCGCGCCGTGCGCGAGCGCGACCCGAGCAAGATTCCGTGGGGCGTGGCGGTGGATGTTCCCGATCAGCCGTTCTCCGGCATGGACCCGCGCATCAAGTTCCTCACGGATGGGTCCGTGGAACTCATCGGGAACTTCCGTCAGCCCAACGCAGACCGTCCCGCCGTCCGAGTGAACACGGGCCGCAAAGTCCGCATCCGCCGCAGCAACCTCCTTGGGTACGGCAGGGAAGGCGGCGGCGCTCACGTCATCCGTCACGGGGCACGTCTCGATCTGGAGAACGTGATTCTCTTTTCCGGCAACCCCAATGTGGACGGGCATTATCCAGGCCGCTCGGTCGCGGTCGAGGGCTTCATTGACTACCGCGAGCTGCATTGTGAGCACTACGGGACGGGTGGCGTCTACCTGCAAGGTTGGAGAGGGAGCAACGCCGCTGGGGAGGGCTTTTACCAGGGCTACTCGTACTTCCACAACATTGACGGTCGCAAGTCGGCAGGCCCCGGACTCTGGCGCAGCTCTGCCGTGGTGGATACCGGGTTCAAGGTCGCCAACCAATTCCAGCTCGCCCAGTGTTACGGGATGAAGCACAGTCTGGCTGAGTACACCGAACTGTGGGTGGATGTGAACGGGGGGTACGTCGAGGACGCGGGCAGCTACTACCAAAGCTCGGGCTTTGAGGTCGGCGGCATTGGACATGGGCACGTCTGGCGAGAGTTCATGGTGCGCGGTTGCTGGGCTTACGACCCGTTCTATGACGGGACTCAGTACACCTTCTGCGGCGTGCCCTACTCGGGTGGTGGCGGCCTCGCGGGTGACGCGCTGTTCGCTTCTCCCACCGGGACAGCGCTCCCCAGCTTCATCACCTTCGAGGATTACCTCGTCACGGCAGGCGCGAACTACGCGACGGGCATCGGCGCAGGACACGACAACACTCTGCGTCGGGGCAAGGTCATCCGCAGTGGCTACGTCGCCGCACCGCTGAGGGCAGACGGCAAATCGCGCATCGGGCGCAACCACCTCGCGCTCCAGATCAGCGACTACACGAACTGGGTGGGCAACCCCTCGTATTGGTACAACAACCACGCTGAGGACATGTATTTGCAGTACACCGCCATCACGTCGGACGGTAAAACCGTCATGGGCAACGGCTATGACGTGGCGACAGGTGAGCGGGAGCCAGGCAAGAAGCACACTGAACTGCGGGTGACGCGCGTGAACACCCCCGCCACGCTGGAGGACGAGGCTGCTGCCGAGGCCGAGATGCGCGAGCGCTGGAAGGCGGCGGGCGTGGTCATCGGTTGCGTGAAGTAAACCTGCTCCACCCCCCAGCCCGCCCAGGCCCCGGCCCTGAGGCGGGACACTTTCATTCCTGCCGGGAGAGGAGGCCCATGCGCCCAACTCGTCTTCTCCGGGCCGCCCCATCCACCGGGGCGGCCCCCCTGCCCAGTACGGCGCGCCCCCGGGCGCACGGCTGTGGCTAACCTCGCCTTGCTGCTCGGCGCCCTGCTGCTCGCGGCGCCCCCAACCGTCTCTCCCCCCGCTCCGGTCTGCCGGGCGCAGGTCACCGCCCGCCCCAGCACCTTCCCCTGGCTGGGCCGCATCGTCGTCGTCACCCCCCGGGCCGACTGCCCCAAGAGCGGCGTCCTCAAATTCCGCTTCCGTTCCCCCACCGGGACCCAGCCCGACGCCCCTCCCGGCTTCTTCACCCTGAAACGCGGGCAGAAACTCACCCGCCGGGTCCCCGCCAGGTGGTGGGTCGAAGAGCTTGACCGCGGCCGCTGGCAGCGCGTGCCGGAAAGGAGACCGTGATGGAAAAAGCCCTGGTCATCATGGTCGCCACGGCGCTCACGGCCAGCGAGGCCAGCAGCAGCGGCCTCCCGCTCTCACAGGCCGAGGCCTGGCAGCTGCTGTTCGTGTTCCTTGCCGCGCTCGCCACCTCCCTCAGCAACGAGGCCGCCAAGCGCCGCGAGGGGGACGGCTTCGTGCTGATGCGCTTCTGGGGTGACGTGGGCCTGGGCGTCATGGCGGGCATCTGCGTGCCCCTGCTGATCACGGCGGTATTCGAGCATTTCAGCTCCAGCACCGCCGACTGGCGGGCCAGCATCGGCCTGAGCATCCTGGGCGCCTACATCGGCCGGGACGCGCTGGGCGCGCTCTGGAACGGTCTGCTGAGCCTGGGGCAGCTGGCAGCCAAGCTCAAGGGGATCAACGTCTCGTTCACGCCGCCCAAGCCGCCGGACGATGAAGCCCCGAAAGAAGGGGGTGGACCGGATGCGAAGCCTTGACCGCCTGGCCCGCTGGCTGCGCTGGTGCGACCGGGTCCTGGGCCGCCTGGTGACCGTGGGGGCGCTGTACGCGCTGATCGTCTTCGCCTACACCTACAGCGCGGTGCTGGCCGACGTGGGGGACACCGTGATCGGGCCGCCCATCGTGCAGGAGGCGCTGCGGGCCATCATCGTCATCCACGTCGCGCGGGCTTTTGCCAAGCGCTGGCGGGAATTCACGCTACCGCAGCGGCTGTGCTGGGCGCTGCTGGGGGTCGGGATGGCGCTCAACCTGGCCCGCAGCCATTTCGGGGGCGTGCCCCTCACGCTGTCCTACGCCCTGGTGCACCTCGCGCTGGTCGGCATCACCTGGCGGCTGATGGCCGCCACCCGCCGCGAGGTGGTGCTCGCCCGCGACAACGCCCGCCTGCGTCAGGAGGCCCAGGCGGCGGACGCCCGCGCCCGGGTGGCCGAGGCGCGGACAGCCGAGTTAGAGGCCGCGCTCACCACCCGTTCCCGGAGGACCTCATGAGTTTTGATTTTGCCCAAGCCATCAAGACCCGCCCCAGGGGGGACCTGACCGCCCAGCTGATCGAGGCCTACGGCAACCCCAAGGGACCCGGCTGCATCGAGCGGGGTGGCGGGGTGTTCGAGCCGTCGCCCGCCTGGATACGCGACCACATCGTCGACATTCAGGTCAAAGACCTGCCGGGCTTCCCGCCCTACCCGGGCAAGACGGTCACGCGCATCCGGGTTCACCGCCGCATCGAGGGGGTCGTGCGCGCGACTTTCGACGAGCTGGAACGCCGGGGCCTGAGCGGCAAGCTCCGTACCTTCGACGGCGCGCTGCACGGCCGCCACATGGGCCACGACGTGCGCCGCCCGCTGAGCACCCACGCCTTCGGCATCGCGCTGGACTTCGACGCCCAGTGGAACGGGTACGGCGTGCCGCTCTCCCGGATGGAGATCAACCGCGAGGTGGTCCGCTGTTTCGAGGAGTGTGGCTGGCACTGGGGCGGCCGCTGGACGGACCCCTACGAGGACGGGATGCACGTCCAGTGGACTGATCCGCTGGAGCGGGTGGCCGTGCCCGAGTGGCAGGACGCGCTGGCGGGGGGTAGGCCCGCGCCGGTGGTGCCCCCGCCTCCCAAGCCCGTGTTCCTGATCCCAGACGGGAAGGGCCACTGGATGGACATCGCAGGCCAGAAGACTGAAGGCCTGCACCTGCGGGTGGTCAACGCCACAGACCCCTACCGGATCTGGGGACGCTGACTCCCCACCCCTGACCCCAGGCGGCCACCTCCAGCGCGAGGTGGCCGCCACCTTTTTCGCCGGGAGGAAACGATGAACCGATTCTGGAGTTGGACAGCCGCCGCGCTGCTGTTCGTGCGGGACACCCTGTTGATGGCCTGGGGCGCGATGATCGGTCCCCTGCACTTCCTGCTTCCCCTGCTGATGCTGGCAACCGGCGGCAGGGCGCTGGCGCAGGGCGCGGGACTGCCCACGTTCGACCCCGTGTCCTGGGGCAGCAACCCCTTCGAACTCGGCGCGGTGCTGCTGTTCCTGATCGCGGCCATCAAGCGGGCGGTCGAGCAGAGCGCCCTGAAAGACAAGCGGGAGGTTCACAACCCCTGGCTGTGGCGTGGCGTCGCAGTGGTGATGGGCCAGGCCGGAGCCTTCGGGTTGCATTACGGCCGGTTCGGGGCCGAGTTGAACCTGTACGGCATGCTGCCGCCCCTCTCGGTCGCGGCCTTCGGCCTGGTCGCGGCGGGCGTGGCGATGGGCTTCCGGGATCTGCTAAAGACCGCGCTCGGCTGGCTGGCCCAGGCCTGGGCGACGAAACCCAGCAGCCCTGCCACGGCACAGAAGACGGTTCCTGCCTCCACGCAGCCCGGCCAGGGGACCATCGTCGCCACCACGGTGGCCACCACGGCCCCGCCGAGCGGTCTGGAGAACCTGGGACCGCGCGAGGCCCCCGCTGCGCCTCCAGCGGCCAGCGAGCCGCTTCCCTCGGGCCTGGAGGACGGCCCGCCCCCCGAGGCCTTCGACAC
Organism: Deinococcus budaensis; assembly: GCF_014201885.1. Lineage (NCBI taxonomy): Bacteria > Thermotogati > Deinococcota > Deinococci > Deinococcales > Deinococcaceae > Deinococcus > Deinococcus budaensis. The sequence continues at coordinate 106,497 of NZ_JACHFN010000006.1, forward strand.
CGCGCCCCGCGCCCTGCTCGGCCTGCCGTCGCTCGGGGGCCTGACCTCGCTGCCGCCCGCCGTGCAGGCCACGCTCACCGGACTGCTGGCGCAGGCCTTCGGGGGCAGCGTTCCCGCGCAGGTGGCGGTGGAGTACGCCCTGCGCCTGGCGCCACTGGTGCCGGACCTGGCGGACGGCAGCCCGTACCTGAGCGCCGACAACCGCAATCGCGTGCTCGACATCGTCCTCGACCTCAAGAAGAAAGCAGGCCTGACATGAAAAAGCACCTGATGCTGCTGGTCGCCGCCCTGTCGTTCGCCTCCTGCGCCCCGGTCGCCCAGCTCGCCCAGCCGGGCGAGGCGGCCACCCTCACCCGTGACGGCGCGAGCCTACTGCTGAGCAACCCTGGCCCTGACGCCCTGACCGGTGACCCGGGCCGCGCGGGAGACGGCCCGGCGCTGACCGTGGAGGGCAGCGGCCTGGTGCCCGACGACCAGGCGGCGCTGTGGTGCAAGTCCAACGGCATGAAGACCCGCCTGAGCTGCAACCTGCCGAACGTGCCCGCCGGATCTCGCCTGCGGGTGACCTTGATGGCCGGGCAGGTGGGTGACGCCCTGCTGCTGGCCTACCGCGCGAGCAAGGGCGCTGTGCCCGTGTTCGTGGCGCTGAAGTAGGGAGCGTGCAGCTTTCCCCCTTCCCGCCCGATCCGGGCGCCGACCGCTACGTCTACGACCGTCTCCAGGTGCTGCGGGTGGTGGACGGGGACACCGTCGTGCTGCGCTTTCCGCTGCCGTTCAACGTGCTGGCCGACCTCGACGTGAGGCTGCTGGGCATCGACGCCCCCGAACGGGTGGGCGCCAGCCGGGCGGCGGGTGAGGCGGCGAAAACCTACCTCGCCGCGCTGCTCGACTCCGGGGACGCGCTGCGGGCGCGCTCGCACAAAACCGACCGCTACGGCCGCTACCTCGCCGAGCTGTGGCTGCGGCGGGGCGGCGAGTGGCACAACGTCAGCCTGTTGCTGCTGGAGGCGGGCCACGCCTCGCCCTATGACGGCGGCGCTCGTCGCTAAGCCCCTCCCCGGCCGCCTGAGGAGGCTCCCATGATCACTTCCCGCGTTGACCTGACCGCCACCCGCGGGGACACCTGGAGCAGGCTCATCCCCATCGAGGTGCAGACCGGCCCGAACACCCGTCGCCGCGCCACAGCCGAGGAGCTGACCGCCCTGGCCGCGCGCTTCACCCGCATCCGCCTGCACGTCCGCGAGGAACCCGGCGCCCCGGACCCTCCTCTGCTGGCGTTGAGCAGCTCGACCGGGGCGCTGCGGATCGACCCGGCGGCAGGCGGCCTCGCCATCGAGGGACCGGCAACCCAGATGCGCGGATTTGACGGCGGCGAGTACGACGTCGAACTGACCGAACCCCGTCCCGGCAACCCCCAGGGCGACCGGGTCTGGACGCTCTGCACCGGGCGGGTCCAGGTGACGCCGGATGTGAGCGATGGCGCCTGAGCTGCCCTTTCTGGCCGGGGCCGAGATCATCCCCACCCTGCCGGGCCTGCCCCTGTTCATCGCGGGCGAGCTGCCCCCACCCCCGCCGCCCGCCTCGGCGCCAGCTCCCGTCGAGGGCGTGGCAGTCATTCCGCTGCCGGGGCGGGACGGGGCAGCCGGTCCCGTCTTCATCCACCAGCAGGCCCAGGCCGCCGCCGTGTGGATCGTCAACCACAACCTCGGCCTGCGCCCGGTCCATATCGCCGTGCAGGACCCCACCGGGCAGGGCCTGGAGGGCTACGGCGTGGAGCACGTCAGCAACTTCCAGACCCGCCTGTCCTTCTCGCCGCCCGCCGTGGGCGAGGCACGAATCACCTAGGGAGGCCCCATGAGCATCAAACGCTGGAAAGACCTCGACATGCAGGCCGCCAACCGCATTCTCAACCTGCCTGCCGCCGTCGCCGCCGGGCAGCCCGTCACCTTCGAGCAACTCCAGAGCCTGCTCGAAGGCCTGGCCTTTAAGGACAACGTGCGGGTGGCGACCCAGGCGAACCTGAACCTCGCCTCTCCGGGCGCGAACATCGACGGCGTGGCGATGGCCGCCAACGACCGCGTGCTGGTCAAGGCGCAGACCGTCCAGACCGAGAACGGCGTCTACCTGTGGACGGGCGCGGCGAGCGCGATGGTGCGCGCCGCCGACGCCAGCACCTTCGACGAGCTGGAAAGCGCCATCGTGACCGTGGACGAGGGGACCGACGCGGGCAAGACGTTCCGGCAGACGCAGGTGAACGGCGCCATCGGCACGAACAACGTCGTCTGGGCCAGCTTCGGCACCGGCGCCTCCCAGGCCACCGAGACCCTCAGCGGCATCGCGGAGATCGCCACCCAGGCCGAGACGGACGGCGGCGCCGACGACCTGCGGTTCATCACGGCCCTCAAGCTCAAGACCTCGGTCTGGGCGGCCCGGGGCTTTACCGTGCTGTTCGGCGACGGCAGCGCGACCCAGTACGACCTCTCGCACCTGCTGGGCGGCGAGGTGCAGGTGTCGGTCTACGAGGTGGCGACCGGCGAGTACGCCGACGTGCGCAAGCGGCGGGTGGACGCCAACACCATCCGCATCAACGCCACCCCGGCGCCCGCCACCAACTCCATGCGGGCCGTCGTCAGCCGAATCGGCGGCTGAGCGTGAGCCGGGACCGCTTTCCCCGCGTCCCGGTGCGCGTGACCGAGGCGCAGCTTCCCGGCGTGGCGGCGCTGCTGGGCGCGGACGACGGCGGGGCCTGGGTCGAGGTCACCGACGGCCCGTCGCCCGGCTGGCGCCGCTGGACCGGGACGGCGTTCGTCGCCGTCGCCGGGGGCACCAGCGCGCCCGCCCCCACCCTGATCACGGCGGCCGAGGCGCTCTCGGCCGGGGACCTGGTCGCCGTGCTCCCCGAGGGCGCGCGGCGGGCGAGCGCGGCGCAACTCGGGCGGGAGGCGGCGGGCTTCGTGCTCCAGGCGGCCGCCTCCGGCGCGCAGGCCGCCGTCTTTTTCCAGGGCGTCAACACGGCGGTGACCGGCCAGACGCCGGGACCGGCGTTCCTCGACCCTTACGCGCCCGGGCGGACCACATCCACGCCGCCCACGGCCGCCGGGCACCTCCTCCAGCCGGTCGGGTGGGCCTCCAGCGCCACCTCGCTGGTGTTTCAGCCCGGCCGCAGCACGATGCTGTGAGCTGACCCTCTCCGGGAGGCCTTTTGAACGTCGTCCAGCAGAAACACACCAACCTGATCTCCACGACCGCCTACACCTCGCACGCCGTCACGCTGGCCGCGCCCGCCACCGCAGGCAACCTGCTGTTCGCACTGATCAGCGTGGACAAGGGGCCGACGGCCATCGCCACCCCGAGCGGCTGGACCCTGCTGGAGGCCTACACCACGGCGAGCACCTCCGCCGCCCTGTGCTACCGGGTCGCGGCGGGCGGCGAGACCGGGCTGATTGTCACCTGGGACGTGGGCCGCCTCTCCTCGTCCCTGTTCCTGCTGGAGGCGAGCGGCCTGACCGCCACGCCCACCTTCACCAGCCTGAACAGCGGCGAGAACAACGTCAACGCCATCGACTTTCCCCCGATGAATCTCCCCGGCGCGGGCACGGCGCTCGTCGCCTACGTGAACGACAGTCACGGCGCGGTCATCCCCACCTCCACGGGCGGCATCACCCGGCTGTCCTCGACCGGGTCGGCGGAGGGGGACCGGACCGCCTCCATTCCCGAGTGTTTCGTGGGCTACCACGACGCCGCGGCAGCCGAGACGTTCGACGCGGCGGTGGGCTTCCCCAGCGCGGCCACAGATCAGTCCTACGGGGCCATCGTGTTCTTCCCCGCCTCGGCGGGCACCCCGGCCGCGACCCTGCGCTGGGCCTGGAGCGGCGTCGGCACCCAGACCGGGGGCACGGTCGTCGCCAAGACCTCGGCGGCGGCCAGCGTGCGGCTGCGCTACAGCACGGCCGCCGACCTCAGCGGGGCGCAGGACACGCCCGCGGTGACGACCGCCGCGCCGGACCTCACGGCGCGCTTCACCCCTGGCGGCCTGACGCCCGGCACCGTCTATCACTACGGGGTGGTCATCGACGGGGTGCTGCAAGCGGCCCGGGGCAAGTTCAAGACCGCGCCCGCCGCGCCCGCCAGCTTCACCCTGGTCGCCTCCAGCTGCGCGGCGACCGGCAGCACATCCACCGTGTTCGCCCGCATCGCCGCCCGCAACCCGGACGTCATGTTGCAGATGGGGGACCTGCACTACAGCGACATCTCCGGCAACGATCCTCCCCAGTACCGGGCGGCCTATGACAACTCCGTGGGGGTCAGTCAACAGCAGGCGCTGTACCGCCAGGTCGGGACCAGCTATGTCTGGTCCGACCACGATTTCGGCCCCAACAACTCCGACTCAACCTCGCCGGGCAAGCCAGCGGCGATGGCCGTCTACCGGACGCATGTGCCGTCGCTGCCCCTGCCCGCAGAGGGCGTGTATCACACGTTTACCTGGGGGCGCGTGCAGGTCATCGCCACCGACCAGCGGTATTTCGCCACGCCCGCCACAGCCACCGACAACGCCAGCAAGACCAAGCTGGGCGCAACTCAGAAGCAGTGGTTCAAGGACACTTGCCTCGCGGCCAAAGCCGCAGGGCGCGCCATCGTCTGGGTGAATCCCGAACCCTGGATCGGCGCGGCGGGCACGGGCGAGGACCACTGGGGTATGTATGCCACCGAGCGGGCCGAGCTGGCGACGTTCTTCCAGCAAAACGGCCTGAATGATCGCCTGGTGATCGTCTCGGGCGACATGCACGGCCTGGCGCTCGACGACGGCACCAACTCCAACTACGCCGCCGCGCCTGCCGGGAAAGGCCCGCCCGTCTATCAGGCGGGCAGCCTCGATCAGTCCGGCTCGGTCAAGGGTGGCCCGTATACGGGCGGCTCCCTGGCGGGACCCGGGCAGTACGGCCTGCTGATCGTCACCGACACGGGCGGGGCGACGCTGACCGTGCAGTTCCAGGGCATCAAGCCCGACGAGACGGTCTGGAACAGCCACACGGCGACCCTCAGCGTGCCGCCCGTGCAGGCGCCGTATATGACGGTCGAGAACGGGCAGCAGCGCCTGGTGCCGTTTCCCGCCCTGGGCGGAACACCCAGCCCTCACGCGGCCAGCCACGCCGAGGGAGGCACCGACCCGATCACCCCGGCGAGCATCGGGGCGGCGACTACCGGGCACGTCCATAATGCCGCGACCACCACCGTCCCCGGCTTCCTGTCGGCGGCAGACAAAAGCAAGCTCGACGGCCTGAGCAGCTACACCGACGAGCAGGCCCAGGACGCGGCGGCTTCCCTGCTGACGACCGGCACGCACAGCGGCATCACCTTCGCCTACGACGACGTGGCGGGCAAGCTGAACGCCAGCGTCTCCGTCAGCGGCGGCGTCACGACCAAGGCGATCACGGCGAATACGGCGGCCAACACCACCGTCACGCCCGCGACGATCACCGGCCTGGATTTTCCCCTGCTCGCCAGCACCACCTACGGGTTCGAGTTCATGATCCTGTTCCAGTCGGCCGCCCCGGCCACCGGCATCGCGCTGAACCTGCTCACCACCAACACGGCGCAGCTCGCGGCCAACGCGGATATCCCGGCAGCGGCAGACGGCACCGCAGGGACCTTCCACGGCTGGATCACCGCGAGTGCCGACAAGGTGATCGGCACGGGCGTCCAGGCGGCGACCACCACCTATGTCGCCTTGATCTACGGCGTCGTGCGGACCACGGCTTCGGCCGGGACCATCGTGCCGCAGTTCAGCTCGGAGGTCGCGGGGTCAGGCATCACGGTCATGGCCGAGAGCCACGGGCGACTGTGGGCCGTGCGCTAACACGCCTCGACGACTGGCGTACCCGGCAACGGGCGCGGCGCAGACGCTGACTTCAGGCCCCCTCCTGCTCTGGCTGCGCGCCGGGGCGGGAGGGGGCTTTTTTCTTTGGGATCAGAGGAGAGGACGCTGTTCAGGAAACGCTGTGCCGGAGGGCGCTACCATCCCGCAGTGACCGACTTCCGCCCCGGCCAGCCCCTCCCCGCCGATGACCGCAGCACGCAGGAGCGCCAGCTGTACCACGCCCAACTCAAGAGTGGAGAGTGGGCGACCATGACGCGCGAAGAGTCCACCTGGCAGTGGCGACGGCTGCGGGGTGAGGACGCGGACGGCTACGGGCGCGGGGGCTGGCGCGAGATGCAGAAGTGGTTGCTGGAATGAAGGAAGGCGACCCGGAGGCCGCCTTGATTTCTCCCCCAGCGCCCGATCCTCAGCCCTTGACGAGCTGCTTAGCGGGGACCTGGAACACCAGCGGGTCCCCTTCCCGGCCTGCCAGCTCTCGGGGCCTCGCGCCCAGGTCAGGGGCTGCCCGGCGGTCGTGCACGCCGCCAGGGGCGAGGTGACGCGCCGCCTTAATCTTTCGGGCTGACTTGTGGAAAACCCTGTGGATAACCCGTAATCTGCCGACACAGACGCAACCCCTGGTGGACGTGGGCGCCGCCTTGCAGGGTCAGAAAGTCAAGACCTGCCGCGAAAGCGGCGCTTTTTCGTTCTGAATCCACTGCCTGGAGTGTTCCCTATGTCCCGTGCGTCCCTGTCCCACCAAGACTTCGCCCAGCGCTGGCATGAGCGCGCCGCCAAGGGCAAAGAGTCTGCCGACTATCCGCTCCACTGGACCGACCTCTGCCGCCTGGTCGATCACCCGACGCCCCAGGAGGCTCCCCCGGAGTGGGACTACGGCTTCCAGCGGAGCGTGCGGAAGGTGGGGACCCGGGACCAGGGCTTCGCGGACGTGTTCAAGGCGGGGCACTTCATCGCGGAGTACAAGGGCTTCGGCAAGGACCTGGGCGCCGCGCTCCAGCAGGCCACGCTGTATGCCCGCGAGCTGGGCAGCCCGCCCCTGATCATCACCTCGGACATGAGCCGCATCGAGGTCAACACCGCCTTTACCGGCACCAGCCCCAAGACGTACCGGGTGACGCTCGACGACGTCGCCTCGAACCGCGTGATCGCCGGAAGTGATTTCCACGCGCTGGACGTGCTGCATTCGGCCCTCTGGAAACCCGAGACGCTCGACCCCAGGCTTCTGCGCGAGCGTGTCACGACGGACGCCACCCGGCGCATCGGGGCTGTGGCCCGCGCCCTGACGGCCCGGACGAACGACCGGACGCGGTCCGCCCACCTGATGATGCGGCTGGTGTTCGCCATGTTCGCCGAGGACGTGGGCCTGCTCGAACGGGGGCTGCTGAGTCAGATCCTGGAACGCGCCCGGCAGTACCCCGAGCGCAGCCTGACCTACTTCCAGGAACTGTTCACGGCGATGCAGCACGGCGGCGAGTTCTGGGGCAAGGACGTCCGGCACTTCAACGGCGGGCTGTTCGACAGTGGGGACGCGCTCGCCATCACGGCGCAGGACGCGGAGGCGCTGCTGGCCGCCGCTCAGCTGGACTGGGCCGAGGTGGAACCCAGCATCTTCGGCGCGCTCTTCGAGGACAGCCTGGACACGGCGGTGCGCAGCAAGCGCGGCGCGCATTACACCAGCGTCACCGACATCGAGCGCATTGTGGACCGGGTCGTCCTGGAGCCGCTGTGGCGCGAGTGGCACGAGGTCAAGACGGAGATCGCCGTCCTGAAAAGGCCGCACAAGCGCGTGGAGCGCCTGCTGACGTTCCAGCAGCGCCTGGCGCAGGTGCGGGTGCTCGACCCGGCATGTGGCAGCGGGAATTTCCTGTTCGTCGCCCTGAAGAAACTGCTCGATCTGGAGCACGAGGTCCGGGCAGCGGCGTTCGTGAACGAGGCGGGGCCGTTCGACATCCCGCCCCTGGTGCACCCCCGGCAGATGCTGGGGATCGAGATCGAGCCGTTCGCGCATGAGCTGGCGAGCATCACCCTCTGGATCGGGTACTTTCAGTGGAAGCGGGCGCACGGGGGAAACTGGGAGACGCCGGTCCTGCAACGCCTGGACGGCCTTCAACGGCGGGACGCCCTGCTCACGCCAGAAGGGACGGAAGCCGCCTGGCCCGCGGCGGAGTTCATCGTGGGGAATCCACCGTTTCTGGGGGACAAGTTCATGCGCCAGCGCCTGGGCGGGGAGTACACCTTGGCCCTGCGCGGCGTGTACGGTGACCGGCTCCCGGCCCAGAGCGACCTGGCCTGCTACTGGCCGGAGAAGGCCCGGGCGGCCATCGCCGCAGGCAGCAGCCAGCGCGCGGGCTTCGTGGCGACCAACAGCATCCGGGGCGGCAAGAACCGGACGGTGCTGGAGCGCATCAAGGCGACGGGGGACCTGTTCATGGCCTGGCCGGACGAGCCGTGGGCACAGGACGGGGCGGCCGTGCGGGTCAGTCTCTTCGCTTTCGATGGCGGCCAGGAGCAGCTCAGGACCCTCAACGGTCAGGCGACCCCGGACATCAATGCGGACCTGAGTGCGCGGGCCGATGTGAACCGGGCCGAGCCGCTCGTGGAGAACCGGGGCACCGCGTTCGTCGGCGCCATGAAAAAGGGCAAGTTCGATATCCCTGGCGCCTTGGCCCGGCAGTGGCTGCAGCTGCCCAATCCAGACGGCGCCTGCAATGGGGACGTGCTCAAGCCGTGGGTGAACGGCATGGACCTTACGCGCACGCCCAGTGATCGGTGGATCGTCGATTTCAACCTGATGACCCAGGCGGAAGCGGCGCGCTATCTGGCGCCCTACGAGTATGTCCGGACACAGGTCAAACCGGACCGTGACCGCGTCGCCAACCGGCTGGAGCGTGAGCGGTGGTGGCAGCACGCCCGGACCGCGCCGGATCTGCGGCAGGCGATTCAACCCCTGCCACGGTTCATCGGCATCCCACGGGTTGCCAAGCATCTGCTGCCCGTCTGGCTCACGCCTCCCCGGGTGGTCGACGGGCAGGTGGTCGTGGTGGCCCGCGACGACGACTTCACTTTCGGCGTGCTGGCGTCCAGCATCCACCGGACCTGGGCCAGGGCGCAGGGCACGTATATGGGGGTGGGCAACGACCTGCGCTACACTCCCTCCACCTGCTTCGAGACGTTCCCCTTCCCTCGCCCGGCTGGGGACCAGCGTGCGGAGGTCGAGAAGTGGGCACGCTACGTCGTGCAGCTGCGCGAACACCTGCTGGCTCAGGACGAGGGAGCGACCCTGACCGGCCTGTACAACGCCGTCGCCCAGCTGCGCGCCGAGCCGGACGCCTCGCATCCCGCCGCCGCCCTGGCGACCGCCCACGACCGCCTGGACGCTTCGGTTGCCGCCGCGTATGGCTGGGAGTGGTCCCTGAGCGAGGACGAGGTGCTGGCCCGGCTGCTGGCGCTCAACCTGGAGCGCGCATCTGCGGTCACGGCTCCCGCCTGAGCCGGGTACCCTGCTCCGCATGACGGACCGCGAGCGTCACGACGCTGCCAACGCCGAGCAGGTCCGGCTGCTGCGCGAAGCTCTCGCTGAAGCTCCGGCCGAACCGAGGCCAGAGGACACAGAGCGGCCACCTCCTCTGGTCGCCGTCTTCGCCTGCTTGTTTGCAGCCCTCGGGCTAGGCCTGAACCTGCTGGGATATGGCGGTGAGGTCGAGGCGTTGGTGCCTGCGCTATGGCTGGGCGGGATGGTCGTGCTGGGGCTGGCTTAGGCGGTGTAGGGGCGGCAAGCCTCGGACAACACGAGCCGTTTTGGCCCCCTCTCGCCCCAGCCGAAACCGAGAGGGTCGGTCGTTTTTTGCGCTTGAGACGATGTTTTACCATACGGTGGGCAAATATGTAAACTCACATTACGAACTGCGTTACTGTAGGAACATAATGGCTAGCCCACAGACAGGAATTGAATGGACAGACCGGACGTGGAACCCCACCACCGGCTGTAACAAGGTCAGCCCTGGCTGCCAGTTCTGTTACGCTGAGAGCGTAGCGCATCGGTTTACCAACCATTTTCCAACTGGCTTCGAGTTCAAAGTTCGCCGGGAACGCCTCAACCAGCCCAAGAGTTGGCGGGCCCCCAGCAGAATTTTTGTGGATTCTATGAGTGATCTATTTCATGAGTCCATGCCATTGGACTACCTTCAAGAGATTTTCGAGGTCATGAGGGAATGCCCACGACACGTCTTCCAAATTTTGACCAAGCGTGAAAAGAGACTGGCAGAGTTGGCTCCACGACTGACCTGGCCTGAGAACGTCTGGCTCGGGGTCTCCGTAGAGAACCAGAAGTACACCAGACGAATCGACGTTTTGCGGGAGGTCCCGGCCCACGTCCGCTTCCTTTCCTGCGAACCACTTCTTGGGCCGTTGGATCTCGATCTCACAGGCATCCAGTGGGTCATCACAGGGGGCGAGTCAGGTCGAAAGCATCGTCCTATCGAGGAGCAGTGGGTGCTGGATATTCGGGAGCAGTGTCGAGAGGCAGGGGTGGCCTTTTTCCACAAGCAATGGGGAGGCATCACCCCCAAGTCTCGTGGCCGACTGGTCGAAGGTCAGACCTACGACGAAATGCCGCTTGCATGGGCAGAACACCAAGCGCGGTTCATGCCTACCGCTTCAATCTGATCCTATCTTTCTCCTCGATCACGAGGCCGAGCTTCCGAATTCTGCCGGGCCTCGTGATCTCAATTCTGCCCTCTCGCTCCAGGTCTTGAAACACGCGTCGGATTTCTCCATCCCACGTCAGATTGTCCTCCCAACGTCGTTGCCAGATCTCTCCAGCAACAGTCAGAGCGTCCATCTCTCCACGGGATTGCAGTAGATCCAGAACTAGGTCAGATGTCGGGTCCTGCTGTGTCATCATAAAAAACAGGGGTTCAATAGTCCCCAGATTAACGCCCTTCAAAACGGCAGTAGCTCTACGCTTAACTGCTGTCTCCATTTCGAATCTCGCCTTTGGGCTAGTCGAAAGGTGAACAAGATGATATATGCTTGAGCCATTTTGATCTCCCTTAATACCAATTGGGAAAACGATCAGATTGTGAATTCCCTGTTCCTTAGCAGCCTTAAGAAGGTTGGTACAATAGAGACGCACTACCTTCTCCTGCGTTTTTTCGTCCTTAACCTCTGAAATATCACGCCATTCCGGTCCGCCAAAAACCTTATCGTTCAGCGCTGCTTTGCCATCCACGCTGAGAAACCGATTGATCCATGAACTCATGAAGGTAGCAAATGACTCCGTACGGGGCCTCTTAAGGATGCTAATAACAGTATCTATGTCTACGCCATCATATCCAAATGGATCAATGAAAACGAATGTTGGCTCCCCTGATGGAATGGCTTGCAAGATTGGGTCAATTTGATCTGCGAAGGACTTATTATAGAGATTGATTCGAATGCTAGGGCATTGGGGGCGGGCTTTAGTCACCTCCTGGCTGAGGGAAAGGTAATTTTCCGGCTCCAGTTCGACAGCGTAGACACGCAACCTGGCGTTGCCATTCGTAAAGCCGTACAGCTCTTCGCCTGTCCGCATGGCGATGATCGGTGAGCCCGGTTCCCCACCCTGATAGACCCCCCGGCCAGCGAAGCCGTCTACAAAGTGAAAAGTGGTGGGCTGCCTCCGCCCCTGAACTGCCATATATGCCTTGAGGTAGTGCTCCAGAATCTGGTGTTTGACCTCGGTCTGCCGCTTCATCATCCAGCGCTTCGGGTCGGTATTGTCCTTTGTCATGGCTTCTCCAGGAAGATAGAAAGCTCGCTAGGGCGGGAACAGATGGATTCGAAAACTGTACGGCACCCCAGGAAGATCTGCACACGAATGTGTGGTCTATACCCCCAACGCCTGCAAGAGCTACACGCGGGGGCGAGAAATCTATTAACCCGAACTGCCAAATTGCGTCAAAATGTACAAGCGACTGACGCTAACAAGCATGCCAGCCAGTCAGGGCGAAGGCGGATTCATGAGCGAATTTCTTCCTGGCAAGCCGCTACCCGACATTGACACTGTGAACCTGGAGGAACGGCGGCTCTACCACCATGTCACCCCCTCGGGGGTCGCCATCACCGTCTAACGGGAGGTGACGCTCTGGCGCTGGCGGCTTCTACGAGGTGTAGAAGCAGACGGTTACGGCGAGGGCAGTATGGAAGAGTTCAAGGCCTGGCTGGAGGGGCTTTAGCGACCACGTGAGTCGGAGGCTTGGCTGGCAAGGGGACAGGTTACCCACAGGGTTGCGACGCGCCCCCTGCATCCAGCTCGACTTCGCACCTCTCGTGTACAGCCCGCATGGCTCAGGGTACCCTTCCTCCATGCGCCCCGCCGACCTGACCCCTATCGAGATCGCGGACCTGCTCGACGCCGCCTACCGGCAGGACCTGGGCCTGCAGGACGGTGGCCCTGATCCCGAGAAGCGCGCTGCGCTGGCCGACTACCTCGGCTGCCACGAGGAGGCGCGCGACGAGGCCTGGGCCGCGTGGACAGATCTGCTGGAGAACGACCTGGAGATGGACGTCGGCGAGGCCGCCTACTGGCTGGACGTCGAGTTTGTGGAGCCGTGCCCGGAAAATCAGCCCTAAATCAAGGCCGGATCTGCTCTATCAACCCCGGGCTGACTGACGACTGTAGGAAGCAAGTCAGTGCGTATTCGCTAGCGTGCGGAAATGGCAAGACGCAGGAGACGCTCGAAAAAGGCGAAGAAGGATGAAGCGGCTGGTGGCGCCCTCTTGGTAGCGGCAGTGGGAATCTTCTGGATCGGCAGCTGGATAGCTAGCCTCTCGCTCTGGGTTTCCATCCCACTGGGCGTACTTGTGATCACAGCCGCAGTGCTAATCATCAAAGCCGTCCATGACCGCAACCGTAAACGCACGCTGGCACTTCAGGACCTGCGCGCGCTCAGTCCGCGAGAACTGGAGTTACATGTCGCTCAGGTTATTTCTGCGCTTCCAGGGTGGCGGGCGGATGCCACACGGGGCAGCAGCGACCAGGGTGCCGACGTCATCGCGGTGAGCCCCCGGGGAGCGCGAGTGGCCATTCAGGTCAAGCACTACACGGGCAACGTCGGAAATGCAGCGGTGCAGGAGATCGTCGCCTCGAAGGCCCTGTACCGCTGCGTCCACGCGGCCGTGGTCACGAGTGGGCCAGGCTACACCCGCGCGGCGCAGGAGTTAGCCCGGGCAAACAGTGTCGTCCTCTGGGGACCGGAGGCGCTCTTTCAGCTTCAGGCAGCAGCGCAAGCAGGGACGGCCCCAAGCCCGGCGGTGCTGCCCGGATGAGCACTTCCTGGCTCCTTCATCGCCCCGCATAAGGGGGCACTGCCCAGAACACCAAAGTCAGGGCCCACTCTCCAGCTTGGAGCGGGCCTCTTGAGTTCGCCTCAGCACCTTGGGAGGCTGCTGCTCCGCGTCGGCGTGGTTTGAGCATAAACGGGCGTTAAACCCGCTGCTGCACGCCTTTACGGAGTGTGAAGCCATCGCCGCCAGTCCCGCCCGAGTTGCCGCTGTTCAGTCTGACCGAACACACCGTCTAGGACGGTGTTTTTCCAATTTCGGAGACTTTACTTCCCGACCTCCGACCTTCAGACTGCAGACATCCAAGAAGGCGAAAACGCCGTCTAGAACGGAGGAAACCACTATGACCAAGCTCCCCGTGACCGCCGCCGACAAAGACGCCCTGATCGCCTCCGCTGCCGCAGTCGGCATCAAGGTCACCCGGACCAGCAAGGACTTCTTCCTCGAAGACGGCGACGACAAGGCGCGCGTCACACCCACTGAGATCAAGCGGCTGATCGCCGACGCCCAGCTCCAGGCCGCACACGAGGAAGACGAGCGGGCAGAGGCGCTGGCGCTAGCCGACGAGATCCGCGAACAGGAAGCAAGCGGCGACGTAACGGATGAGGTCGAGGTGCTGCCCGGGGAGGCGCCCGCACTCCAGTCCGTGCCGGTCGAGGAGGCCGTCGAGGCACCCGCCGATCCCAAGACTTCCAACCACGCTCAGCGAGTGGGCGGCCTGCGTCCGATCAAGGAAGCCAAGCCGAAGACCGAGAAGGCTGCGAAGGTGGTCGTGAAGTGGGGTCCGCCCTGCGGCGGTGACCTGGGGGGCGTGCCCGCCGCGCTGCACGAGGAAGGACGCAACCCCATCGTGCACTTGAGCTTCACGCCCGCCTCGACGCACAAGAACAAGGAGGAAGCCGCGGCGGCCGCGCGGCGTGGCAGCACGGCGGGCTGGCTGGCCGCCCTTGCCCAGGACGTCGATGGCACGCAGTTCTGGATCGTAGCCACCACCAACGAGCGCGGCAACCTGGTGCTCGACGGCCAAGAGGTCCGGCTGGAGCTGCTGACCGGCAAGGAGGCCGAGACGTACCGCGAGAAGGTCAAGAACGCTCGCTTTAAGACCAAGAGCCAGTGGGTCGCCCAGGCGATCTGAACCCGCAGTAACGGCCCCGGCTGTAACCGGGGCCAGGAGGTTTCGAGATGCCCGCCCAACTCACCCAGCCGCACGTCCAGGCCTTCGACCTCGTCAACTGGCACGTTGAGGACAGCTACCAGCGCGTCGAAGTCACCGGTCCCCATAGCCTGACCAACCTCACCCTCAGAATCGCTGGGGAGCGCCTGACCTACGCCGAGGCCCACGCCCTGGCCACAAGCGCCTGGACGACCGGCAAATGGGGGGAGTGGGAGTGCAACGGGATCACCGTCGAACCCAGCTGGAGTTGAGCCAGCACACAGGAAAGCCCCCGCCCAGCTTCGACTAGGGCGGGGGCTTCAGCGTTGTTCACAGGAGCCTGTGGATGACCTCGCTGTCAACCGCTGGTGGACACGTCCTCGTCCGGGCGGCGCAGCTCGTTGGGCCTGGCCATCATCTGCATCCCCCGGGCGCCGCCCTCCAGAATCTTCACGCGGACGTTCTTGGGGCCGACCCGCAGGACCTCGACCTTCCCGTACCGGCTGCTGAGCAGCACGTCGCCCTTCTTGTAGCTGGAAGAGGGGGCGAAAGGCGCGGGTGCCAGCCCCTCCAACCGGGCACGCTCGAAGGCCAGCCGCAACTCCAGGTGCTCGGCCCAGCGGCGCCAGTGGGCCGCACTCCGGTCCCACGATGCCTGCCGATCCGGCGTGGGTGGACGCGCCTCCAGATCCGCGAGCGACCGCTGCACCCGCCGCAGCTCCGCCTCCAGCTTCTCGATCCGGCGCCGAACCACGCCAGGGTCCGACTTCTGCCGGGCACGTCGCTCGACACCTGCCGCCCGCTGCTGCCAGTACTCGGCCTTGCGGCCCTCCTCCACCGCCTTTCGCATGTTCTGTTCACTGCGTTCGATGGCCCGGCGGTGCCGCCCCTCCGAGTGGTGCCCGACCTTGATCGGCTCGCCCATCGGGGGCAGGCCTGCGGACGCGGCCTGGCGCCTCTCCCCTGCCCGCCCTTCGGCAGCAGCGGCGCGGCCCGCGAAGCGGGTGAGCCTGGCGTCCGGGTCGTCGGGGTCGGTCTCGTGCTCGATGGATTCCACGAACTCCAGCAGGAAGTCCTCGCGTTCGGGCGTCCAGGTGGCGACCCAGGCCTCCGACCCGCGCCACCACCGGAACCCGGCCTCACGGGTCCGGGCGTACTCGTTGGCGTCCAGGCGGGCGCCGGGCGTCCAGCGCAGGGTGTCATCCTCAACGTTGTAAACCGCCGTGCCCAGCGGCTCGCGCTCGCCGGTCATGGCTCGACTGTCCACGCGCGCATGACCAGGCCCTCGGCCTCGTCGATCTCCACGTCCACGCGGTGACCCATGATGCGGGCGAGGTGGACGGCCTCGCGGATGGCGGGCACCGCCGTCTTCAAGGCGTGGAGGTCTAGGACCTCGCTGCCCGCTTCGACGATCAGCGCGAACGGCTCGCGCCAGTCCTCAGGGATGATTACCTCGACGTCGCCCAGGGTGCGGCGACCGGCACTGGGGTCTGGTAGGTCCGAGCGCCGGACCACGACCAGCCCGGCGGCCTCCAGCTTCTCCAGGGTGCGCTCGGCACCCCGGCCCAACGCCTCAAGGGCCGCCGCACGCGCGGCGGCCAAGTCAGGACGGGGCATCAGGCAACCGCCTGCTGATCAGCCAAATCCTGCTCGACGTACAACAGCGCCGCGTAGCCGTCGAGACTGCGATCCAGCGGGTAGACCTCGCCATCGGTGCCGGTGACGGTCATGGCGGAGAGTTGCACGCTGGCAACCGTCAAGCGCGCAGGTTGGTAGCCGCGGTTGCGGGTCGCCTGCATTCCGACGATTTCCCACGTCACGTGGTCCATGCGCCGGGCCTCCCAGAAGACAAGGGGCTGGTTCACGCGGCCCGACCTGTCTGCGCGTAGGCGTAGCTGCGGGTCAGGGCCGCCTCTTCGGTGGTAAGCGCAGCCAGGCTGGGCACGGATACGCCCAGGACCTCGGCCGCAAGTGCGTAGTGCGTGGCGCTGCGGTAACCCAGGACGCCCAGCTCGCGGTGCAGCTGGCACGCGGCGGCTTTGCCGATGGGAAGCAGGATCTCGTGCAGCAGCTCGGTACGGGTGGCGTTGTCGAGAATCCAGGTGGCGTCCGCGTAGCCCCTGAGCTGGCCGTCCACTGTTGCAGAGAGTTGACCGAGACCGTCGCGGGTCAGGGTGACGACTTGATGGGAGATGCTGCGGACCACGCCGTACTCGGTGTCTACGGTGATGGCCTTCCAGGTGCGGGTCTTGGCTCGGGGGGTGGTAGTGTCCACGGTGATCTCCTGCTGCGGGGGATTTCAGTGAAGGGCGCGGTCGTTCTTGGCGGTTCGGACGCGCCCTTCACTGATATCCAGATTATAACCGACATGGTTATAATAAGCAATATGACTATGCCCAGCTATGATGCTTCCATGCCTGCTGCGCTCTCCCCCACTGACCAGCGGATTCGTGACGCCCTGCGCGCTGCAATGGACGGCTCGTCTCCCCGCGTCACTCAGCAAGCTCTGGCGGATCGCCTGGGCGTCAGCCAGCCTGCGGTCGCCGCCATGCTGGCTGGACGACGCGGGCAGGTTCCGCAGAGTCTGATCGACATGCTGGAGGCCCTCGGACTGGAGATCGTGGTGCAGCCGAAGCAGCAACCCGTGCAGCAACACCAACCTTCTCCAACCCGCTCAGACCTGCCGTAATCCCTGCAAACCTTGACCAGCACGCGGAGAAACCACTCCGAACATTCCCAACCCTGCTTAAACGACCGTCCCGAATGAGATTGGGGTGGTAGGGGTCGTGAGTTCAAATCTCGCCGCCTCGACCAGCACAGACTCCCTCCCAGAGGGAGTTTTTTCGTTGTGTGGTTGCCAGCTGGGACGCCGTTTCTGAAAAGACGACGAGCGCGGGCGACCGGGCCTCGGAGAACCGGGCGCGGACGCAGGGGGGCCGGCCCTCCGGGGTCCCCAGGGGGGTCAGTTCACCCGGTCCAGAATCAGCGGCTGGGCCTGGGGCGCCTGGGCCGTCACCGTCAGACCCACTTCCAACAGCGCGCGGGCGGCGTCCAGGCCCCGGCCCTCCCGGTGGTAGAGCCGCAGCACCGCCTCTCCCGCCTGCACAGCCTCGCCGGGTTTGCGGAGCAGCTCGACGCCGACCCCGTGGTCGATGGCCTCGCCCTTGCGTTCGCGCCCGCCGCCCAGCACCAGGACGGCGCGGCCCACCGAGAGGGCGTCGATGCGCTCCACGAAGCCGGAAGCGGGGGCCACGATCTCGGCGCGGCCGGGCGCCACGTCCAGCCGCTCGGGGTGGTCCACCCGCGAGGCGTCCCCGCCCTGGGCGCCCACAAAAGCGCGGAACTTCGCCAGGGCCGAGCCGTCTGCCAGGGTCGCGCGGGCGCGGGCTTCCGCCTGGGCCGGGTCCTCCCCGTACGCCGCCAGCGCCTCGACGGCCAGGGCCACACACAGCTCGGTGAGGTCCTCGGGACCTTCGCCGCGCAGGGTCATGAGGGCTTCTTGCACCTCCAGGCTGTTTCCGGCCAGGTGGCCCAGCGGCGTGTCCATGTCGGTCAGGACCGCGCGCACCTGCCGCCCGGCGCGGGTGCCGATGTCCACCATCGCGCGGGCAAGTGCCCGGCCATCGTCCAGCGTCCGCATAAAGGCCCCGGCGCCCACCTTCACGTCGAGGACGACCGTGTGCGCTCCCGAGGCCAGTTTCTTGCTCATGATGGAACTGGCGATCAGGGGCAGGCAGTCCACGGTGGCGGTCACGTCGCGCAGGGCGTAGAGCTTGCCGTCGGCGGGCGCGAGGTCCCTGGACTGCCCCACCAGCGCGAGGCCGATCTCACGGGCCTGGGCCAGAAAGCGGTCCTCGGGCAGCTCGGGCGTCCAGCCGGGAAAGCTCTCCAGCTTGTCGATGGTGCCGCCCGTGTGCGCCAGCCCGCGCCCGCTCATCTTGGCGACCGTGAGGCCCAGCGCCGCCAGCATCGGCGTCAGGATCAGGCTGGTCTTGTCGCCCACCCCGCCGGTCGAGTGCTTGTCCACCGTGCGCGGCAACGTCCCGAGGTCCATCTGGTCGCCCGAGTCGGCCATCACCAGCGTCAGGTCGGCCGTCTCCTGGGGGGTCATCCCGCGCAGGTACACGGCCATCAGCCACGCGCTGATCTGGTAGTCGGGCACCTCGCCCCGGGTGTAGCCCAGGATCAGCCCCTCGAGTTCGGCGCGGCTGTGCTCTGAGCCGTCGCGCTTCTGGCGAATCAGGTCGGGCACGTGCAGAGAGGAGGAGGGGGAAGTCATAGGCCAGTGTACGGCGGGCGCCCGCAGACGGCCCGGCCCGGCATACTGCCCCCATGGCCCCGCAACTCATCCTCTCCGTGCTCGGCGGCGCGGCGCCCACCCGCTTCGCCGTCGCCCAGCTCGCCCCGGACGCGCCCCTCCCCGCGCCCGGCGGCGCCTTGTTCAGCCTGACGCGCACCCCGGACGAACTCTCGCTGGTGTGCGAGGAAAGCCTCGTTCCGGCGGGGGCCGGGCACCAGGACGGCTGGGCGGCCCTGAAGCTGCACGGCCCCTTCGACTTCGGGCTGACCGGCATCCTGGCCGCCGTGCTGGACCCGCTGCGGGACGCCGGGGTGGGGATCTTTGCGCTGAGCACCTTCGACACCGACTATGTGCTGGTCCCGGCGGCGCGGCTCGCGGAGGCGCGGGCGGCGCTGCGGGGGGCGGGCCACACGGTCACGGACTAATCCCGCCGCGCCCCGTCCGCCTGCTGCCCTTCTTCCGGGTGGCCGTCGCCGCGCTGATCCGGGGGCGCTTGACCGCCAGGCTGGTCACTCTTCCAGCCGATGCGGGCGTGGGTGCCGTCGCAAAAAGGCTTGTTTCCGCTCGCGCCGCAGCGGCACAGGGCGGCGCGGACCTCGCGCAGCTCGCCCGCCGGAGTCTGGAGCCGCAGGTCGCCGCGCAGGGTCAGGGGGCCGTCGGTGACCGGGGTGATGGTGGTGGGCACGGCGGGCGCCTCGGGGGGAGCGCCGTGCAGCGCGTAGTGCAGCGCGCCCGTGGGACAGGTCCGCACGACCTCGGCCACCCGCGCGGCGTCGGCCTCGTTCCAGACCTGAATCCAGGGACGCTCCCTGGGCCGGAACACGGCGGGGAGGCCGCGCACGCAGTTGGCGACGTGGACGCAGCGCGGCGCGTCGTAGTAGACGGTCACTTCGTCGCCCGCATACGCCTTGCCGCGCGCGAGGTCATCCGGCAGCGGGCCGCCCTGCACAGGGTCCTGGGTCATGGGCCAGTGTATGCCCGGCCTGCGCGGCGGCGCAGCGCCCGGCCAGCCGCCCGAACACCTCCCGCAGCTGGGGCGGGCTGTCCACCCGGAAGTCGCAGCCCAGGCCCAGCACAAAGGCGGCGAACCCCTCCAGGTCCTCACGCTGGGTCTTCAGGCGGGCGCCGCCGCCTTCGGGCGTGAGGTCGGTGTGCCACGGCGAGACGCGGCCCGCCAGTTCCCCCGGCGGGGAGGCCAGCCAGACGCTGATCTCGTGGGTGGGCGGCAGATCGCTCAGGGTGGCGCGCAGGTAAGCCAGGGCGTCAAAGGCCTCGGGCGGGGTGAAGCTCTCTTCCTGCACGCTCAGCCCGCGCATCCGGTCCAGCCGGAAGCAGCGCCGCGCCCCGCGCAGGTGACACCAGCCCACGGCGTACCAGCGCCCGCCCAGGTGAACGGCGCGGTACACGTCCACGGCGCGCGCCGTGGCTTCCCCGTGCAGCGAGACGTACTCGAACCCCACCGTCCGCGCGGCCCGCACTGCCTCCAGCAACCGCGCGAGCAGCGCCGCGTCGGTCGTGACCACCCCGGGCGAGGCGCCCAGCTGCACCGCGTCTTCCAGCGCGCCGACCAGCTCCCGCAGGGGGTGCGGCAGGGTCCGGCCCAGCTTGGCACCCGCCGCCTGCGCCGCCGGGGCCAGCGCCTGCAACCCCAGGTGCCGCAGCGCCTGCAAGCCCAGCGCCAGGCTGAGCGCCTCTTCCCCCGTGAACATCAGCGGCGGCAGCCGGAAGCCGGGTTTCAGGCGGTAGGCGCCGCCCACCCCCCGGCGGCCCTCCACCGGAATGCCCAGGTCTTGCAGCCGCGCCACGTAGCGCTGCACGGTGCGCGGACTGACCTCCAGCCGCCGCGCCAGTTCCGCGCCCGTCACGGTCTCCCGCGCTTGCAGCAGTTCCAGCACGGTCAGCACCCGCATGGAGGGGTCGTACATAGGCCCATCATCGCATTCAAATGCGTCTGACCCTGACGCAAATCCCGTTTACGCTGCGGACGGAGGCCGAGATGACGACTACGCCCACAACCGACAGCGCCACCATCCTGAGTCCCGCCGCCTTTCTGGCCCACTGGCAGGGCCACCGCGCCCTGACCCGCCGGGTGATCGAGGCCTTTCCGGAAGAACAGCTCTTTACCTTCAGCGCCGCGCCCCCCATGCGCTCCTTTGGACAGATGGCGTGGGAGATGCACGGCGTCGCGGAGTACACGCTGGGCGGGCTGGTGACCGACAGGTGGCCGACCCCCGACTGGACGGCGGACGGTCCCCCTCCGCAGGAAAGGGCCGCGCTGCTGGCCGCCTGGAACGCCCTCACCGCCCGTCTGGACGCCGAGTTGCCCGGCGTGCCTGCCGCCCGCTACCCGCAGACCAAGGCCCTGTCCTGGGGAGAGATGACGGCCTTTGACGCCGCGATCTACGCCATCGACAACGAGATTCACCACCGCGCCCAGGGCTACGTGTACCTGCGGGCGCTGGGGCTGGAGCCGCCGCCCTTCTGGGAGCGGTGATGGAGTTCAGCGGCCCGCTGTGGTTCTGGCGCGGTCCGGCCCCGTGGTATTTCGTGACCGTTCCGGCCCAGCACGGCGGCTCGCTGAAAGCGGCCTCCGGTCTGGTGACCTACGGCTGGGGCATGATCCCGGTTCGCGCCCGGGTGGGCAGAACCGAATGGAAGACCTCGCTGTTTCCCAAAGAGGGCCTCTATGTCCTGCCGGTCCGGGCCAGCGTCCGGCAGGCTGAAGGGATCGGCGAGGGAGACCTCGTGACCGTCCGAATGGAGATCGGAAAATAGCCACAGCAGGAATCCAGCGCCGGGTGCCCTGGATTCCTGACGTGATCGGAGACCTGCATGAACGAACCTGACCTGCTGCTCGAAGCCTTCCGCCGCAACGGGCGCGTGAACGGGGTGCTGCTCGCCGCCCTGACGCCCGCCGACTTCGACCTCAGCGACGGCCGGGGTGGCTGGACAGTCGAGCGGCACCTGCGGCATATGGCGGGCTTTCGCGTCGGCTGGCTGTGGAACCTGTCGCGCGAACACGCGGGCCCACTCCTCGACCACACCCAGAAGGACGCGGACGGCGACCCCCAGTGGCGCTGGCACGACTGCCCGCCCACCGAGCTGGCCGCCGCCTTCGCTGCGGGTGACGAGGCCGCCGTGAAGGCGGTGCAGGCGCACCTGGCCTCCGGAGAACCCTTCGCCGACCCCTGGAACGAGGGCGCCTACCGCTCCAACCCCGCCCACTTCCTTCAGCACACCATCGTCCACGACAGCCACCACCGGGGCCAGATGATGGCGCTGCTGCGGCTGGGCGGCCGGACGAGAGAAGAGATGGACGCGCTGGAGGGGCACTGGGCGATCTGGCGGGCATGATGGATATTCCTGGAACCTACGCCTACCTCGTCCGCGCCCGCCGGGACCTGTGGGCCACGCTGGAGGCCGTGCCCGACGAGGTGCTGTCGCGCCCGCTGCTGAGGGGTGAGCGCTTCCATTCCATCAAGGACCTCGTGGCCCACACCGCCCGCGTGGAGGACGGCTGGATTCACCACACCATCCTGCGCGACGCGCCCGTGGAAGACGCTTTCCCGGCGATCCAGGCCGCCGGGGACGGCCCGGTCTACGCGGGGTTCCCCCTGGCCGAGTTGCTGGCCTACTGGCGGGCGGTGGAGGCGAGCACCCTGGCTTACCTCGCCACGCTGACCGGCGACGACCTGGCGCGTGTCGTGGAGGACACGCCGGAGGAACACTTCCGGTTGGACGGCCTGCTGTGGCACGTGATGCTGCATGAGGTCCGGCACACGGCACAGATCGCCGCGCTTCTGCGCACACAGGGCCTGCGGCCGCCCTCGCTGGACCTGTTGTTCTACCTGCCGAACCTCCGCCAATCCTGACCCGAACAGGCCCAGCAAAAACCCCCGCGTCTGGGCGGGGGCTTCGGGCTTGGGGCGGGGAATCAGGCGGTCGGTTGCGGCGTGGGCTGCGGGGTACCGCCCGCGCGGGCCACGGCCTCGCGGACCACGTCACCCGTGATCAGTTCCTGGGTCAGCAGCGCCTCGGCGACCTCGTGCATGGCGGTGCCGTACTCGGTGACCAGACTCTTGGCGCGGTCGTAGGCGCGGTGCAGGATACGCTTGACATCCTCGTCCACCAGCTGCGAGGTGTGCTCGGAAAAGGCCTTGGGCTTGGCCATGTCCTCGCCCAGGAACACCGGGCCGGAGTCGGTGGTCAGGGCCATGTTCTTGAAGTTCTCGCCCATGCCCCACTCCAGCACCATCTTCCTGGCGATGTTGGTCGCCTTGCGGAAGTCGTCGGCGGCGCCCGAGGTCACGCTGCCCATAAAGACCTCCTCGGCGGCGCGGCCTCCCAGCGACACGACCAGCTGGTTTTCCAGCCGCTCCTTGCTCATCAGCACCTGCTCCTCGGGCAGGTAGAAGGCCGCCCCCAGCGCCCGGCCACGCGGGATGATGCTGACCTTCTGGAGCTTGTCGCTGCCGGGAATCACGGCCGCCGTGATCGCGTGCCCGGCCTCGTGGAAGGCGATGGCGCGCTTTTCCTCGGGGCTGATGGTCAGCGAGCCGTTTTCCAGGCCCAGGGTGATCTTGTCGAGCGCCCGGTAAAAGTCGCTCATGTCGATCTGGGTCTTGCCGATGCGGGCGGCTTCCAGCGCGGCCTCGTTGGTCACATTCTTGAGGTCGGCGCCCGAGAAGTACGGGGTGCTCTTGGCGATCTCGGGCACGTCCACGCCCTCGCCCAGCGGCTTGTTGCGCAGGTGGACCTTGAGAATGGCTTCGCGCTCCTTGAGGTTCGGCAGGTCGATGGTCACCTGACGGTCGAAGCGGCCGGGGCGCAGCAGCGCGGGGTCCAGCACGTCGGGGCGGTTGGTGGCCCCCAGCACGATCACGTTGCTGGCCTTGTCGAAGCCGTCCATCTCGGAGAGGATCTGGTTGAGGGTCTGCTCACGCTCGTCGTGACCGCCGCCGATCCCGGCGCCGCGCTTGCGCCCGATGGAGTCGATCTCGTCGATGAACATGATCGCGGGGGCACTCTTGCGGGCGTCCTCGAAGAGGGTCCGCACCCGGCTGGCGCCCACGCCCACGAACATCTCCATGAACTCGGAGGCACTGACACTGAAGAAGGGCACGTCCGCCTCACCCGCGATGGCGCGGGCCAGCAGCGTCTTACCAGTCCCGGGAGGGCCGACCAGCAGCACGCCCTTGGGAATCTCGGCGCCGATCTGGTGGTACTTGCCGGGATTTTTCAGGAAGTCGACGACCTCGATCAGCTCGCGCTTGGCCTCCTCGTGCCCGGCCACGTCGGTGAACTTGGTCTGCACGCGGTTTTCCTTGCCGTACTTCTTGGCCTTGCTCTGGCCGAACTGCATCACGCCGCTCTGGCCGCCCTGGGCGCGCATGAAGAAGAAGTACATCAGGCCGATGAGGAGCAGGATGGGCAGGAAGTTCAGCAGGATGCCGAGCCACTGGCTGGGCGCCTCGAAGCGGTAGTCCACGCCCTGGGTCTCGAGCTGGTTGATCAGCCCGCTGTCGGGGGTGGCCTGGTTGCTGGGCAGCCGCACGCTGAAGCCGGGCACCTCGCGGGGTTCGGGGGCGCCGATCACCTCGACGCTGGTGGGCTGGGTCAGCGTGACCTGCGCCGCCCCGTCCCGCACGACGACCCGCTCGACGCGGTCTTGCGCCAGCAGGTCCTTGAACACGTTGTAATTGACACTGGCCCGCCCGCTCGTGGGTGCCTGAGAGAACATCAGGAACAGCGCCAGAACGAACAGGACAATCAGCCAGGGATTGAGCCGCCTCAAGTGTGACCCTCCAGGGAAAAGAGAACGTTCGGGACGGTGTCCGTCCCACCGGACTTGAGTCTACCAGACTCAAGATGTGTGGGCGTATCCCGCGTCACACCTGGGCTTGATTCGGCCGAAAGTTAAGGCCCCCGCGCCTGGGGTCGCCGCACCCAGACGGCGAGGAGAACCGCCAGCAGGGCGGCGGGCAGCCCGAACAGGAGCAGCAGGGGCAGGAAGTTCAGCAGCAGGCCGGGCCACGCTCCTGGCGCCTCGAAGCGGTAATCGACCCCCTGCCGCTCAAGCTGCGAGATCAGGGTGGGGTCGGGCGTGCCCTGGCTGGACGGCAGCCGCACCCCCATCCGCCCCGGCTCCGGCGGTCCCAGGGTCACCTCGGCCCGCTTCCAGCAGCCGCGTGAATTCGGCGTAGGACAGGGCGGAAGGTCCCGCAAAGACCGTCCGCAGCAGCCACAGCCCGAGGAGGGAGAACACCAGGAGCGGCAGGGCGAGGGTAAGAACTTGGGCAGGGCGGGTCAGTCGCATGGGGAAACCTCCGGAATCAGCCGGAGTTCATCACACGGGGGACGGGGGGGGGGAGTCGTCCGCCGAAAGGTCGCCCCCCTCCCCGCCCGCGCTATCCTGAGGGGTGATGATCGATGTCGCCACCACCTGGCAGCAGGCTTGCACGGCGCTCGCGGGGGACGACTACGACACGGCCTTCAGCGTGCTGACCGGCGCGATGCACGAGGCCGCCAAGCCCACCCGGGCGCGGCTCGCGCTGTACCTGGCGAGCGTCCACGCGCTGTACGGCGACGCCGCGCTCGCGGAGGTCGGCGCGGCCTTGCAGCAGGCCCGCACCCTCGACCCGGCGCTGCGGGGAGACCCCCTCTACCTGGCCCTGAACGCCGAGCTGGGCGCCCGCACCCTGGGCGCCGAGGCCGCCCCACCCGCGCCCGAGGTGCGGGCGGCGGCCGATCCGCTGGCCCGCTATCACGCCCTGGCGGCCCTCTCGCTGGCCGAGCAGCCCCAGGGCGCGCTGGACCTCGAACTGGCGCTTTCCGAGTTGCCCCGCCACCTGGGCTGGCGGCTGCGCAGCTGGCAGGCCGACGCGGAAGAGCAGCTCGGCCACACCGAGCAGGCCGCGCACCTGTACGCAGAAGCGGCCCACCACGCGCAGGGCCTCAACCGCGCGGTGATGCTTCAGGAGGGAGCGGCCTTGCAGTTGCAGCTGGGCGACCCGGCGGCGGCAGCCACGTTGCTGGAGCAGGCCCGGGCGCTGTACACCGGCCGCGACCCCGAGGAGGAGGGCCTGAATCTGGCGACCTGGCACTACCTCCAGGCGCAGGCGCTGCTGAACCTCGGCAAGCCGGAGGAGGCCCTGAGCGCCGTGCGCGAGGCCGACCGCCTGGAGCGCACCCACGGCGACCCCAGCTACGGGGTGGCGCTGGTGTGGGGGCAGGTGCTGACCCACCTGGGCCAGCACGAGGAAGCGCTGCGGCATTTCGAGCGGGCGCTGGCGCTGGCGCAGGGTCCCGACCGGCCCTACGCCCAGCACGAACTGGGGGTGGCGCTGCTCGACCTCGACCGTCCCGTGGAGGCGCGCGAGCGGCTGGAGGCGGTGCTCTCGGACCCCGAGTACCCCTATGCCCCCGAGGTCCTGGCCGACCTGGCCGAATGCGACTACCGCCTGGGCCGCTTGCAGGAGGCCCAGACCGCCGCCGAGCAGGCGCTGGCGCAGGGCGCGGTGATTCCGGCCAGCCTGGTGCTGGGCAGCGTGGCGCTGGAGTATTACCACCTTGACGAGGCGCTGGAGCACTACGAGCGGGTGATTCGCGAGGCGGCCCCCGAGAGCCGCGACTGGGTCACCGGGCACCAGATGGCCGCCGACGTGATGGCCCAGCAGGGCTTTCTGAACCCCGCCGCCGCCTACGCCCACGCCCAGCAGGCGCTGGCCCACACCCCCGAGAGCGACGACTGGCACAGCACCCTGCGCGACCACCTGACCAAAGCCGAGACGCTGATGGGCCAGGGCGGCGGGCGAATGCTGAATTGAGCCGAGCAAACAGGCCAGGAGAGCGGAGGGCTGCGCCGTCTTCCGCTCTCCTGGCCTGTGGCGGCCTTACTTGCAGCGGATGTCTTCCCCGAAGTACTTCGTGGAAATCTTCTGGTAGGTGCCGTCGGCCATCACGCCGCGCAGGGCGGTGTTGACGGCGCCTCGCAGCGGGGCGTTGCCCTTCTTCACGGCGATGCCGATCTTTTCCTGAAAGAGCATCTCGCCGAGTTTGAGGTTGGCCTGCGGGAACTTCTTGCGGGCTTCGAGCGCCACGAAGCGGTCGGTCACGAAAGCGTCGGCCCGCCCGTTCAGCACCATCTGGAGGGCGTCGGCGTTGGTGGGGTAGGTTCTGACGCTGCCCAGGCCGGGGAGCTTTTGCGCCCGCTGCGCGTAGGTGGTCCCCAGTTGTACGGCGACCGCCTTGCCCTTGAGCGCCGCGACGGTGAGGGGGCCACTGGCCTTGGCCAGCACCACCCCGCCCGAGCAGTAGTGCGGGTTGGCGAAGTCCACGGCCTTCTGCCGCTCGGGGGTGATGCCGTGGCTGGAGACCACCAGGTCGAAGCGGTCCCGGCTCAGCCCGATCAGCAGGGTGTCGAAGCCGCTGGGGCGCCACTCGACCTTGACGCCCAGCTTGCGGGCGAGCGCCTCGGCGAGTTCGGCCTCGAAGCCCACGACCTTCTTGCCCTGGGTGTAGGTGAAGGGCGCGTAGGTGGGTTCGGTCCCCACGTACAGCACGCCCGACGCCTTGATCGCCGCGAGGTCACGGGCCGAGGCGCTGCCGAGGGCACAGGAGAGGAGGGTCAGGGAGGCGAGCGCATACTTATGCATCAACCTGGGGTTATAGCGCATGAGGCTGACGCGTCTCTGTGGGGGGCCGGATAGGCGGGACGGGGAATAGAGTACGGGCACCATGACCAGAATGACCCTGCCGCTGGCGGCCTTGCTCACGGCGTGTGCCAACACTGACCCCATCGAGGTTCCGGTGCCCTCCGGGCAACACGTCCTGCACGGCACTTGGGCGGGGACGGCCGAGTCCAACGATCCGGCCGCCTCACCACGCACCTTCCCGGTCACCCTGACCTCAAAGGCCACTTACGTCTCGGCCACCGAGTACCGCATCGAGGGCACCCTCAGCTTCCGCAACGTGACCTACACCCTGACGGGCATGGCGCAAGGCAAAGATGGGGCGACCTTCCGCCCGCAGTACACGCCCGCCACGGAACCCTCCCTGGTCTGGAAAGCAAATTTGTCGCTGAACAGCGAGGAGGTGGGGACGATTCAGGGCTATGCCGACCCCAGAGGGGCTGTCCAGCACAAGTCGCTCCTCGTCATGCAGGGGGATGCCTACACCACGCGGGTGGACTTCACCCGCCGCTGAGCGCCTCCCGCAGCGCCGCCGCCACCCGCGCGGGGTCGGCCTTGCCGCCAGTCGCCCGCATAACCTGCCCGGTGAAAAAGCCCATCAGCGCCGCCCTGCCTCCCCGGTAGGCCTCCACCTTGTCAGGGTTGGCGGCCAGCACTTCAGCGACCGCCGCCGCCAGCGCCTCGTCCCCCAGGGCCGCGTTCAGCCCCTCGCGCTCGACGATCTCCAGCGGCGCCTCACCGGACGCCGCCGCGCGGGCCAGCACGTCGCGGGCCACGCGGGTGGTCACCGTGCCGGAAGCCAGCAGCCCCGCCAGCGGCGCGAGGTCGGCGGCGGACACCCGCACCTCCCCGGCCCGCAGGCTGGCGGCGAGGTCGTTCACGGCCCACGACGCGACCTGTCCGAAGGTGCCGTCCTGCCGCGCCCCGGCCAGGAAGGCCAGCAGCGCCGGGTCGCGGGCAACCGTGCGCGCCTCCGCCTCGGCGGCCCCGAGCGCAGCCAGGCGGGCGACCTCGGCCTGCTGCTCGGGGGTGAGGGGGGACACCTGGGGCTTCTGGGCTGCCGCCGCCTGGAGCGCCTCGGCCTTCGGGGCAGGCCTGGGCGCCCCGGCGGCGGCCTTGGGTGTGTCCTTGTGTGCCTCGCTGGCCCAGGCGTCTTTCAGCGTGATGATTCGCCCGAACACCAGCGCGTCCTCGCGGCTGTCCACGGGATCGCGCCAGAAGTAACCCTGCCGCTCGAACTGGTAGCGGGTGTCAGCGGGGTCGTGCGCCACGCTCGGCTCGACGAACCCGCGCGTGACCCGCAGGCTCTGGGGGTTGAGGAAGCGCAGAAATCCGGCGTCCAGCGGCGCGGCCTCGTTCTCGTGGCTCATGCGCTCGGGGTCGAAGTCGGGGGCGATGTCGTCGGGGTTCTCCCCTTCGGGGTGCGCCACCCGGAACAGGCGGTCGTAGAGGCGGAACTCGGCGGGCAGCGCGCGCGCGGCGTCCACCCAGTGAATGACCCCGGCGGCTTTGGCGCCTTCCTCCAGCAGGGTCGCGCGCACCAGTGTGACCTGCCCCGCCGCGTCCGTCTCCACCCCGTCCGCGCGCAGGATACCCGCCCCGCGCAGGCGCACGGTGCCGCCCACCGTCAGGCGCTTGAAGCCCTTGGGGGGGTCGAGCGAGAAGTCGCCGCGCTCGATGTACAGCTCGCGCGAGAAGGGCACCTCGCGCACGGCCCGCTCGGGGGCCACCCGCTCGCCGCTCGGCAGGGCGACCCGGCCGTCCGGCGAGTCGCGGATCACGTCGTGGGGCCAGTACGGCAACGTGAGGGTCCGCGTCTCCCCTTCCGGCAGGTTGGTCACCACGACCCGCAGGGGGTCGGTGACCGCCATCACGCGCGGCGCCCGGTGGTTGAGGTCGCCGCGCACCGCGTTCTCGTACACGCTGATGTCCACCGTGCGGTTGGTGCGGCTGACCCCGATCTGCGAGGCAAAGGCGCGCACGGCCTCCGGCGTCACGCCGAGCCGCCGCTGGGCGCGCAGGGTGGGCATCCGGGGATCGTCCCAGCCGGTCACCCGGCCTTCTTGCACCAGCCGGCGCAGCTTGCGCTTGGAGACCACCGTGTATTCCAGGCTGCGCCGCCCGAACTCGTACTGGTGCGGGCGCGGCGAGAAACCCAGGCGCTCCATCAGCCAGTCGTAGATCGCGCGGTTGTCCACGAACTCCAGGCTGCACATGGAGTGCGTCACGCCTTCAAGCGCGTCTTGCAGCGGGTGCTGAAAGTCGTACATCGGGTAGATGCACCACTCGTCCCCGGCGCGGTAGTGGTGGCCGCGCAGGATGCGGTAGAGCACCGGGTCGCGCAGCTTCATGTTGGGGCTGGCGAGGTCGATCCTCGCGCGCAGGACGTGTTGGCCGTCCGCGAACTCGCCCGCGCGCATCCGCCGGAACAGGTCGAGGTTTTCCTCCACGGGGCGGCTCCGGTACTCGCTGGGGGTGCCGGGCGTGACCGCGTCGCCGCGCAGCCGGGCCATCTCGTCCGCGCTCACCGAGTCCACGTAGGCGTCGCCCTGGGTGATCAGCTGCTCGGCGTACCCGTAATACTTCTCGAAGTTGTCCGAGGCGTAGTACAGGTGGTCGCCCCAGTCCCAGCCCAGCCAGCGCAGATCGTCCTGAATCGCCTGGGCGAACTCCACGCTCTCGCCTTCGGGGTTGGTGTCGTCGAGCCGCAGGTGGTAGCGGCCCCCGTACTGCACGGCAGTCTGGAAATCGAGGAAGGAGGCGAAGGTGTGCCCCAGGTGCAGGTACCCGTTCGGCTCGGGCGGAAAGCGGGTCACCACGCCCGGGTACTTGCCGCTCTCCAGGTCGCGCTCGATGATCTCGGTGATGAAGTTGGGCGCCACGCGGGCCGCGCCCGGAGCGGCGCCCGCGCTGGCACTGGAAGGAAGGGATTCAGGCCCGGTCATACCGGCAGGATAGCGGCCTGTCCGCAGTGACCACGGCCGTGGCGGGCCTTCGTTCCTCCCCTCTCGTGCCTACCGCTGTCCTTGGGCAACTCGCCTCCGCTCGGCACAGGTTCAAGGCCCTGCCACTTGTCCGGCCAGCGCGCTGAGCGTGTGCGCCGCCCGGTTGGGAGGGCGCCCCGGCCGCTACCGTGCGGGCATGACCCCGCCCGTGAGCGTCCGCCGCGTGACCGACCCCGAGGACCCGGCCCTGGCCGAGTTCGGCCGCATCCAGCAGGAAAGCTACTACGCCCCCGAGATGCTGATCCCGCCTGAGGTCTTTCCTCACCTCGTCTCCGGCGGGGGCCGGGGGGCGCGTCAGGACCGCATTCTGGTCGCCCAGGACGCGGACGGACCCGTGCTGGGCGGCACCGTCTACCACCTGCTGCCGGAGGCGGGCTTCAATTCCTTCCTGGCCGTGGGGCGCGGGGCGCGGGGCCGGGGGGTGGGCCGCGCGCTGCACCGGGCGACGCTGGAGGAGGTGCGCGGGCGCGGCCTGCCCGGCATCTTCGCCGACAGCGTCTTCCCGGACCGCCAGGACGCCGCCGACCGCGAGGCCGAGGCCCGCACGGGCGTGGACCCCGCCGCCCGCCGGCGGGCGCTGCACGCCCTGGGCCTGCGCACCGTGGACCTGCCCTACTGGCAACCCGTCGGCGGCCCGAACGGCGGCCCCCTGACCGACCTCGACCTGCTCTTCCATCCGCTGGACGGCGCCGCCACGGTGCCCACTGCCCTGGTCACCGGGACCCTGCAAGCCTACTGGGGTGCCTGGCTGGGAGAAAAACGCGCCCGGCAGGAAGCGGAAGCCCTGGCCGGGCGGGCAGGCCGCGATACCCTGCGCCTGCTCCCCGCCACCGAGACGCCGGGGTACTGGAGGGAGCGCGAGCAACGGAAACAGAATGCAGAGGCCTGAGCTTCTCCAAAAACGGGCACAGCAGACGCCGCACAGGTGTGGGCAGAAAGAGTTCGCACCGCCTTTCCCACGCCTCAATCGCAACGCGAGACGGTGGTCGCAGTGAAGATCGCACCAAGATCAAACGTTGCCGCCGAGGACGACGCCCACCAGCGCCGCCCATCTGCCCTTGCCGAGCGCAGCGCTTCTCTCCCCTTGCCCTTTGGGTAGGGGGCAGGGGGGTGGGCCAACCCCGCCGGGAAGCGCAAAAAACATCACGCCCCCACCGGAAGCGTGACGCCCAAGCTTCAACCTGTCAGGCGGCGGGCTGCTCGCTCCCCCCACCGTCCGCCTCCGCCTCGGTCCCCCGGCGTCCCCGCCCCGGCCGCTGCTCGGGAGCCGCCTCGGCCGCCGGAGCTGCCGCGCCCACGCCGATCCGCACCAGCGTCTCCCCGAAAGCCCGCATCGCGTCGCCCGCCTCCAGCTCCGCGACCGCCCGGGCGTTGAGCGCCTTGAGTTCCTCGCGGGTCACGGCGTACTCGGGCGCGTCGTGGCCCTTGAGGGTCCGCAGCACGCTGTAGGCGTTGGCGGCCTCGACGGTGGCGCCCTTGCTGGTGGTCACGCTGGGGTCGGTGGTCATGTCCGCGCCCACCAGCGTGATCGCTTCCGGCGAGATCAGGGTCACGCGGTCGCCGCGCTCCTCCATGTGCGCCGCGAGTTGCAGCAGCCCGCGCAGGTGCAGCATGTGGGTGAAGAGGTCGAGGTGGGCGAGCATCGCGCCCGCTTTTTTCAACAGGTTTTCCATACCTGCATTTTTCTGTTTTGGACAGAATTGTCAAGTCCGTTTTGTCTTCATGATCGTGCCCTCCGGCTCGGGTCGCGGAGAAACGCCGAAAAAAGAGGAGAGAGGCCCGTGGCCCCTCCCCCTTTGCCGGGACGCAGCGGTCTTCAATTGCGGACGCGGACGGTCGAGCGCGCCACCAGGGTGAGCTTGACCTCGATGGGCTTGTCCGCGCGCAACACGCTCAGGGTGATGGTCTGGCCCGGCTGGTAGCGCCGCACGGCGTACTGGAAGTCCGAGAAGTTGGTGACGCGCTGGCCGTTGACGGCCGTCACGATGTCGCCCGAGGTGCGGTTGCCGTCCGCGTCGTAGTCGAGCGGTTGCAGGCCTGCGCGGGCGGCGGGGCTGCCCGGAGAGACATCGGTGAAAAAGGCGCCGGGCGTCGTGCCCAGATCGAAAACGCGGCTGAACTCGGCGAAGTTCTCGGCGGGCAGCGCCGTCACGGGCGACAGCTCGGGGGGCAGATTCAGCGTGATGCCGATGATCGGCGCCTCGCGCTTGACCCCCCGGCGCAGTTCGGCCAGTCTGGGGTCGGTGCGGGTGACGGGCACCGCGTAGGACGTGATGCGGTTGCCGCGCGACACGCTGATATAGCTCACCACGCCGATGGCCTCGCCGCGCGCGTTGATCACCGGGCCGCCGCTGTCGCCGGGAACAAGCTGGGCGTTCAGTTCCAGCGTGCCGGGCGGAAAGTCCGCGCGTCCCGCGTCGCTGTCCAGGCCGGTCAGGCGCCCGGTCTTGAGGGTCAGGAACTCCCCGCCGCCGTTGCCGATGGCGAGCGCGGCGTCACCCACCGCCGGGCGGGCGGCGGCCAGCGGGAAGAAGGGAGTGTTCGCCGGAACGTTCACCCGGATCAGGGCCACGTCGGACTGGTCGTCGAAGCCCACGATCTGCACGGCGTACCGTTTGCGGTCCAGGGTCTGGGCACTGAGGGTCCTGGCGCCCTTGACCACGTGGTAGGCGGTCAGGGCGTAGCCGTCCCCGATCAGAAAGGCGCTGCCCACGCCGTTGGGATCCGAGCAGTCGTTGGGCGGGCAGTCCTCGATCCGCAGGGTGGCGGGGCGCAGTTTCTGGTACAGGGCGCGCAGGGCCGCCGTCTCTGCCGCGCTGAGAGGCGCCGGGGCCGCCCGCTGCGGGGTGCTGGGGGAAGCGGCCTGCGCCAGCACGCTCTGCGCGGTCTGGTCCTGGAGGGCCTGCTTCTGGGAGGTCTGGAGCGGGGCCGGAATGCTCTGGAAGGCGGCAGGCTGGGCGGGAGCAGTCGGGGCCGCGAGCAGCAGCGCGGCCGTGAGGATCAGGCCGCGCGCAGCGGCAGTCCGGACGGCGTTCATAGCTCAGTGTGCCCGCTCTGGTCGCCGCTGTATGTGCCTGGCCTTGCCTTCGGCGCAGGCCCGGGCCGTCCCTCGGGCAGCCCCAGCTTGCGCTCGATCAGCGCGCCCAGCCGGGTCAGGATGCCGGGGCCGCTCCAGCCGGTGATGCAGGCGGCGGCCAGCAGCAGCGCCGGAGCCGGGGGGGGCCGCAGCCACACGCTCAGCAGCGCCGTCACCGTCAGCGCCGCGATGCCGGCCGCCGCCGCGAGCGCGAGCAGTCGGCGCAGCGGCGGCGCCTCGGGCCGGGCCAGCTGGCGGGCGAGTTGCGTGACCGTCCCCGCCAGCAGCGCCGGGCCAAGCACCGGCAGCAGAGCGGCAAAGGAACTGGACAGCGGCAGTGGATCGGTCATGGCAGCCTCCTCCAGACCGGGGCCTGGGCCGTGGGGCAGGAAAGACGAAGAGGACAGGCAGCCCGGCGCCGAGGACGCTGGCGGCGGGCAGGAAGAGGCGCGAAAGCGGCGGCTCCGAATACGCCCTCAGCATAATATGCCCACAGGCATTTTGTCAACGAGACGTATTCCACTCTGGGGGGGTGCGGTGCCCTAGAGTGGCCGCATGGCTTCTTCTCTGCCCGAGCTGTCCGGCTGGCTGCGTGAGCGGCGGCGGAGCCTGGGCCTGCGCCAGGACGAGGTGGCGCGGCGCACCGCCGAGGGGGGCGGTGAGGCGGGCGGGGTGACCCAGCCGTACCTCAGCCGCCTGGAACGCGGGGAACGGCCGCTGTCGGCCCTGACCCCGGCGCGGCAGGACGCGCTGCGCCGCGCGCTGGAGATCAGCGCGGGCGAGTGGGCGGCGCGCACGGGCCTGCCGCTGCTCTCGCCGCTCTCCCCGGAAGGCCAGGTGCCGGGGGGTGAGCTGCTGACCCGGCTGGAGCTGTTCCGGGTGCCGGTGCGGGCGCTGGCGACGGCGGGCCTGCCCCTTTCCGAGGATTCGGGCAGCGTGATCGACCTCGAACTGGTGCCCGCGCGCGACCACCGCCCCGGGATGCTGGTGCTGGAGGTGCAGGGCGACTCCATGACCGACCCCAGCGGCGGCGGCATCCGCCCCGGCGACCGCGTCTATGTCGATCCCGGCGACCTCGACCTGCGAGAGGGCCGGGTGTACGTGCTGCACGTGCCCGGCCTGGGCCTGACCGTCAAGCGGCTGCGGCGCTACGGCGAGCACCTGTGGCTGACCAGCGACAACCCCGACCACCCCCCGGTGCGGCCCGAGGAGGCGACCGTGGTGGGCCGGGTGTACTTCCACCAACCGCGCGGAGTGCGGCTGTGAGGAGTGCGGCCGTGAAGGGCGGCCGAAGCGCTGGCCCGGAGCGCCCGGCATCTTCCCCCCTGACCCGCGTCTTCGTCTACGGCACCCTGCGGCCCGGCGAGCGCAACGCGGAGGTGGCCGCCCGGGGAGGCCCGTTTGGGGCGGTCCCCGCGCGGCTGACCGGCTTCCGGCTGCTGCACCTCTCCCCCGAGGCGTATCCGGGGATCGTGCCCGGCCCGCCGGACGGGGTGGTCGTGGGGGAAGTGCTGACCTACGCGCCCCGCGACTGGCCGCGCGCCCTGCTCCTGCTCGACGCGCTGGAGGGCGTCCACGACACGCCGCCGCTCTACCGCCGCGCGGCCGTGACCGTCACGCTGGAAGGCGGCGCAAGCCAGGCCGCCTGGACCTACGTCTACGCGGACGCCGACCGACTGACCCGCCCCGGCGCCGTCCTCCTGCCGGGCGGCGACTGGCGCGCCTGGCCTGACCGCGAGCGGCCCGGCGTGGGCGAGCGCTGAGGTTCAGGGCGTAGGCCACAGAAAGCCGCCCCCGCGCTGGGCAGGGGCGGCCATCCGGGAGCCGAAATTAGCGGACGATGCGCTGGCCGCGGCGGATGCCGAGGCGGTCGGTCAGGGCGATGTACTCGTCGTAGTTGGTGCGCTCGAGGTACTTCAGCAGGCGGCGGCGCTGGCCGTTCATCAGCTGGAGGCCGCGCTGGCCGTGCTTGTCCTTCTTGTTCTCGCCCAGGTGACGCGAGAGGTTCTGGATGCGCTCGGTCAGCAGGGCGACCTGCACGGCGGTGCTGCCGGTGTCGCCTTCACTCTTGGCATAGGTCTGGATGGTCTGTTTCTTGTCGATCACGTTGTCCCTCTCTTGTTGTGAAGTCCCGCGCGCAGCAGCCGGGGCCAAAAAGCCAGCGTTCAAGCCGCAGGCGGCCCCACCGCTCGCGGCGGCAAACGCCACGCTAGCACGCCCGGCGCCCCCAGGCCAAGAGGCCCGCAGTTGACAAGCCCGTGGGGTCCACCTATCATTCCTTTCGCTTCACCACTGCTGGGGTGGCGGAATTGGTAGACGCACTAGCTTGAGGTGCTAGCGCCGCGAGGCGTGTGGGTTCAAGTCCCATCTCCAGCACCACCGGGCCGCCGGACTCTTCACAGGGTCCGGCGGTGCGCTTTGGCGGCCCGGCCCCCGGCCCAGGTCTGGGCGCCCGCACCGCGCCGGGGGTGTGCTACACTCCGCAGCGCATTGCTGGCGCAACGCAGCGGGAACGCTCGAATCTGGTCAGGGCCGGAAGGCAGCAGCCATAAGGGATGATTCCTGGGTGCCGTTGCTTCCCGGCAATGCTTTTTTGTGCCGCGAGCCAACGCCGTGGCACCATCAGCCATGTCCCGCACCCGCGCCGCCACGCCGGAAGATGCTCCCGCGATCACCCGCATCTACAACCAGGGCATCCGCGACCGGGTGGCGACTTTTGAGACCCGCGAGCGGCAGGAGGAGGAAGTGCGCGCCCGGCTAGCCGGAGCCTCCCCCGCCGCCGTGGCGCTGAACGGCGCCGGGGAGGTCGTGGCCTTTGCCTGGTGCGGCCCCTACAGCGCCCGGCCCGTCTACGCGACCATCGGGGAGCACAGCGTCTATACGGCGCGGGAAGCGCGGGGCCAGGGGTACGGCGAGGCGGCGTTGCGAGCGCTGCTCGGCGCGGCGCGGGAAGCTGGGCTGCACAAGCTCACCAGCCGCATCCTCACGGACAACGCGGCCAGCCGCCGCCTGCACGCGCGTTGCGGCTTCCGCGAGGTCGGTGTGCAGCTGCGCCATGCCCGCCTGGACGGCGAGTGGCGCGACGTGGTGACGGTCGAGGTGCTGCTGGACGGGCCAGCCACCCCCTGACCCGCCCCCTCAGCGCGTCTTGGGGACCAGCACCAGCGCCTGCGTTTCTTTCACCACGGCCAGCTCGCGCAGCCGCTCGGGGTCGAGGTCGCCCGCCTTGGCGAGCGCCTCGGCCTTTTTGCGGTCGATGGTGGCGGCTTCCAGCGCGGCGGCGTCTCCGAACACGTCGCGGAAGCGGTCCAGGGGATACTCGACCCGGCGCGAGACCTTGAGGTCGGCGCGGTAGAGGTCGGTCTCGGCGTGGGCGCCCGAAGCGAGCGCCGCCTTGATCTGCGCGGCGAGGTCGTCGCGTTCGAGTTCCAGGCCCAGCAGGGTGTCGCGCAGGGTGGCGTAGCGTTCCAGCAACTCCTCCAGGGTGGGGGGCACGCTCGGGTCGGTCATGCCCAGACCATAGCGGTGCAGGCCCTGGCGGTGCAGGCTCCCGGGAGCCGCCGGATAACATGGCAGGCATGAGCCAGCCTCCCGCCGCCGCCCTCGACCCGGCCGACCTCGAACGGCGCATTCTGGACGCGATTCGCCGGGGCGCGAGCATGGAGGACATCGCCGACTTGCGCCCCAGCCGCGTCGTCTCGCCGGAAGACGCCATCGAGGCGCTCAAGGACGGCAACGCCCGCTTCTTTTCGGGGCAGGCCACCCGTCCCGAGGCCGACGCCAACCAGCGCCGCGCGCAGATTATGGGCCAGACGCCCTTTGCGGCGGTGCTGGCGTGCAGCGACAGCCGCGTGCCGGTCGAGATCGTGTTCGACCAGGGCCTGGGTGACCTCTTCGTGGTGCGGGTCGCGGGCAACGTGGTGGGCGAGACCGGGCTGGGCACGCTGGAATACGCCACCGAGCACCTCGACGTTCACCTGATCGTGGTGATGGGCCACGAGGGCTGCGGGGCCGTCTCGTCGGCGATGTTGCCGGACGAGGCGCTGGCGGCGGAACCGGAAAACCTGCGCCGATTGATCGCCCGCATTCAGCCCAGCGTGCGCGGGCTGCCCCCCATCCGCGACAAGAAGGCCCGGATGCGCGAGGCGGTCCTGAGCAACGTGCGCTATCAGGTCGCCGCCCTGCGCGAGCAGCCGGTGATCCAGGCGGCCGAGGCGCGCGGCCAGATCCGGGTGATCGGCGGCTTCTACGAGATCGGCTCGGGCGCGGTGGACTTTCTGACGGAAGAAGAGGACCTGCGGCTCTGAGCGAGAGGCAACAAAAAACCGCCCGGGCAGGGGCGGTGGGCACTTCAGCGGGAGGAACGAGGGGCTTTCACCCAGGCAGAGGCCGCTGACCGACTTCCGTGAGGCTGTGCCCAAACAAAGCGCAACACGCCAGCGACACCAGGCCGATGAAGTCTCGCCACGTCCAGGGACGCTTTGTCTTCCCCTTCGGCTGACGTTTCGGCTTGGGTCGTCTTGCTGGTGTGCTGTGGTTGCGGCATAGCAACACCGGGCCGGACACCCTCTTCCCAGGGCGTCCGGCCACTTCCTTTCCTTTTTGAGAGGTGAGGTCGTGGGCTGACGTGCGCCCCGCCCGCTTCCCGGGTCTACCGGAGAGGCCGCGCTAGAATGCGTCCCAACACGCGCCCCCGGCCTCCCGAGCGGGCGCGGTTTTACCGTAAGGAGACACTGAACATGGCCGGTCACAGCAAGTGGTCACAGATCAAACGCAAGAAGGGCGCCAACGATAAGAAACGCAGCGCGATGTACTCCAAGCACATCCGCGCCATTCAGGCCGCCGTGCGCTCGGGCGGCAGCGGGGACCCCGCCGGGAACCTGGGCCTGAAAAACGCCATCGCGGCGGCCAAGGCCGACACCGTGCCGGTGGACAACATCGAGAACGCGATCAAGCGCGCGGTGGGTGCGGCCGAGGGCGCGGCCGAGTTCAAGGAGGTCACCTACGAGGGCTACGGCCCCGGCGGCACCGCCCTTTTCATCGAGACGCTGACCGACAACGTGAACCGCACGGTGGCCGACATCCGCGCGGTGTTCAACAAGCGCGGCGGGGCGCTGGGCACGGGCGGGAGCGTCGCGTGGCAGTTCGAGAAAAAGGGCGTGATTCTGCTGCCCGACGCCTCCGAGGCCGCGCAGGAGGCCGCCATCGAGCACGGCGCCGAGGACTTTCAGGAGTCCGAGGACGGGCTGGAGATCAGCACCGCGCCGAATGACCTCTACGCCGTGCAAGACGGGCTGGCAGCGGCAGGCTTCAAGGCCGAGAGCGGGCAGATCACCATGATTCCCACCAACACGGTGGCCGTGAGCGGCGACGACGTGCGGCGGCTGCTGACCCTGATCGACGCGCTGGAAGACCTGGACGACGTGCAGAACGTGTATTCCAACGCGGAGCTGCCGGAAGACGTGGAGGCGTAGGCCCTGACCCCGGCCTGACCCCCAGGACCTAGGATCGTCCCACAAGGGGGCTGAAATGACCGGAATCCTGGTGCTGGGCCTTTGTCTGGGTGTACTGGCTTTCTTCGCGCGCAGGCAGGAGCGCCTGAACCGCGTGATGGACGCGATGGACGGTACCCGGCGCGGGCCAGGGCACGTCGGTCCGACCCTGCCCGGTCCCGGCGGCACGACCGGGTTGTAGGTGGGAGGGGGAAGGGCCGGGGGGCAACGTTGCTCTCCCCGGCCCTTCCCCCTTCGGCCTGCTCTAGAGCACCAGTGCCCGCGCCGTGCCCCCGACCCGGTCCCAGAGGGTAAAGGCCGCCCGCGCCCCGGGCCGGATGATCCCCTCGTCGTCCCACCCGGCGGCCAGGGCAGGACCCCGGGTGTGCGCCCACAGGACTTCTTCCTCGGTGAGGGCCTCGGACGCGGCGAGCGGCTGGCCCGCGTCGTCGCGGCGGGTGATCGCGGCGGCGAAGTTGGCGCGGTATTCGGGCGGCGCGACCGGGGCATCGGACCCGAAGGCGAGGATGGCCCCGGCCGCCTTCAGCGAGCGGAAGGGATAGGAGGTGCCCTCCAGGTGGGGCAGCAGTTCCCGGATCATCGGGCCGTCGGCCTGGAGGTGGATAGGCTGCACGCTGGCGGTCAGGCCCCGGAAGCGGGGAATGTCCTGGGAGCGCAGGTGCTGGGCGTGCTCGATTCGCAGCCGCACGCCTTGTTCGGCGGCGAGGGGGCGCAGGGCGTCGTACACGTCGAGGACCTCGGTGTTCGCCCGGTCTCCGATGGCGTGGGTCACGGGGGTAAGGCCGAGTTCCAGTGCCTCGCGCCCGCGCTCGCGGATCAGCTCGGGGGGGTCGAGGGGCATCCCGGTGCCCGACCCGTCCGCGAACCCCGGCGCGTGCAGCCAGGCGGTGCGGCTTCCCAGCGCCCCGTCCGCGAAGAACTTGACCCCGCCCCACTGGAAGAGGCCGCCGGGCGTGAGGCGCAGCCCCAGGTCGCGGGCGTGCGCGAGGCGGTCGTGCGGCAGGGTCGCCCAGACCCGCAGCGGCAGTTCGCCCCGCTGGGCGAGGAGTTGCACGGCACGCGGCGCCTCGACCGGCTCGAAGGCCATCGTGTGGGCACTGACGTAGCCGCGTGCGGCCAGATCGTCGGCTCCGGCTTTCGCCGCCGAGAGGTACTCGGCCTCGCTGGGCGTCGGGCGCACCCGCGCGACGAGACCGCTGGCACTTTCCAGCAGCGTGCCCAGCGGGCGCACGATGCGGCCGCCCTCGGGGTCGGGGGTCGCTTCCGTCACGCCCGCGAGGCGCAGCGCCAGCGAGTTCGCCCAGCTCAGGTGCATATCCCGCGAGTACAGCAAGACCGGGTGGTGCGGGCTGACCTCGTCGAGCAGGGCGGCGGTAGGGTAATCGGAGAGGCCGAGTTCGGACAGCAGGAAGCCCCCGCCGCGAATCCAGGTTCCGGCGGGCGTGTTCATGGCCCGCTGCGCGACCCGCGCCTGCACCTCGGGGACGCTACGCGCGCCGTGCAGGTTCAGTTCGGACAGCGAAAAGCCGTAGGAGACGAGGTGGACATGCGCCTCGGCCAGCCCCGGCGTCAGGATCAGGTCGCGGTGGTCGAGGACCCGCGCGCGCGGGTCCTGCGCCGCCACGTCCTCGCGGCTTCCGGCGGCCAGCACCCGGCCGCCGCCGACCAGCACGGCCTCCGCCTGGGGGCGGGTCTCGTCGAGGGTCCGGGTGGTCGCGTGAATCACCGTGAGGGGAGCGCCGGGGGCTGCGGTCATGCGCCCAGCCTAGCCGAGCCAGGGACACACCGCGAGGGTGAAGTTTCGTACTGGTCATTCTCACCCGGCTGCTACACTACCCTCATGCCGCGCATCCTCGTCGTGGATGACGACGCCGCCATCCTCAAACTCGTCAGCGTGATTCTCAGCCGGGCCGGACACGAGCTGCGGACCAGCAGCCATCCGGTCGAGGCGCTCGACCTGCTTCAGGTGTTCACCCCCGACCTCGTGATCAGCGACGTGGTGATGCCCTACATGACCGGGCTGGAATTCCTGGAAAAGGTGCGCGCGCACGACAAGCTGGGCGCGATGCCCTTCATCCTGCTGTCCAGCCACGCCGAGCGCGACGATGTGCGCCGGGGCATGAACCTGGGCGCCGACGACTACCTGCCCAAGCCCTTCACCCCCCAGGACCTGAC
Organism: Deinococcus budaensis; assembly: GCF_014201885.1. Taxonomy (NCBI): domain Bacteria; kingdom Thermotogati; phylum Deinococcota; class Deinococci; order Deinococcales; family Deinococcaceae; genus Deinococcus; species Deinococcus budaensis. Next base: position 147,610 of record NZ_JACHFN010000006.1, read on the forward strand.
CACCGCCGTGGACGCGAGGCTGCGCCGCGCGGGCCTGACCCTGCAAGGGGAGAGCGGCATGTCGGCCCGCGCGCTGGGCACGGCGCAGGTCGTGTGGCAGGGCACGGCGGTGTCGTGGGTATCGCGCAAGGCGCTGGAGCTGTTTTTCTACCTGCTCGAACACCGCGAGGTGACCTCCTGGGAGGCCGCCGAGGCGCTGTGGCCGGAAAAAGACGAGGCCCGCGCCAGCAGCCTCTTTCACACGACCCTGCACCGCTTGCGCCGCAGCCTCAGCGGCGAGGCCGTGGTCAGCGCCAACCGCCGCTACGCCCTGAGCACCGACCTGCGCCCGGACTACGACGTGGCGCGCTTCGAGCTGCTCTCGGCGCAGGCCGAGCAAGGCAGCCTGGGCCTGGAGGAACTGCGCGAGCTGACTGGCATGTACGGCCACTTTCTGCCCGGCGCCGACAGCCCCTGGGTGGACGAGGTGCGCGCCCGGCTGGAGCAAAAGCAGCTCAGCGTGCTGGGTCTGGCCGCCCAGGCCGCCGCGCAGGCAGGCCGCGCCAAGGACGCCGCCCAGTTTCACCAGCGCGCCCTGGCTATTGACCCCATGAGCGAGCTGGACTGGCAGGGCCTCTCGCGCGCGCTCGACACCATCGGCGACCCCCGCGCCCGCCTGGCCGCCCGCCGGGAAGCGTGGTGGGCCGTGGACTTGGACTGAGGGTTCAGGCTTCAGCGAGCAAGCGAGAAAATCCGGGGAGGAGGGCGGGCAGGTCCACGGTCACGACCTGATGCCGGATGCCCACATCAGTCCGGAAGTTCCCAGGGGACGCTGACGTTTCGCGGCGCCCGCAGCTGTGCCCACGACAGGTCGGGGGCGCCCGGGCCAATTGCCGCTCTCCCCCACCGCGCTAGACTCTGCCGCATGACCGGGCCGCTGACCACCGCTGAAATTCGCGAGAAATACCTGCACTTCTTTGAAAGCAAGGGGCACCTGCGCCTGCCCAGCCACTCGACCATCGCGCCCGATCCGACCACCCTCTTCACGGTGGCGGGGATGCAGCCTTTCAAGCCGCAGTTCATGGGCGCCCCCGCCAAGTTCCCCGGCCACGGCGAGAACAAGCGGGTGACCACGGCGCAAAAATGCCTGCGGGTGGGTGACATCGAGAACGTGGGCCGCACCCTGCGGCACTGCTCGCTGCTGGAGATGCTGGGCAACTTCTCCTTCGGGGACTACTTCAAGCGCGAGGCCCTGACCTGGGCCTGGGAATTCCTGACCAGCCCCGAGTGGATGGGCCTGGACCCGGAGAAGCTGCACGCCACGATCTACCAGGAGGACGAGGAAGCCTTTCAAATCTGGACCCAGGAGATCGGGCTGCCGGAAAGCCGACTGCTGCGCTTCGGCGCCGACGAGAACTTCTGGCCCGCCGACGCGCCCAAAGAAGGCCCCAACGGTCCCTGCGGCCCCTGCTCGGAGATCTTCTACGACCGTGGCCCGGCCTACGGCGACGACACCTGGGCCGACTACGCGCAGACCCGCGAGAGCGCCCGCTACCTGGAAATCTGGAACTGCGTCTTTCCGCAGTACGACCGCCAGGACCCAGCAGAAGACGGCACCCCTGTCCTGGCTGACCTGCCCTTCAAGAACATCGACACCGGGATGGGCCTGGAGCGCATCGCCACGGTCGTGCAGGATGTCTACGATTTTTATTCCAACGACGTGTTCCGCCCGCTGGTGGAGCGGGTGGCCGAGCTGAGCGGCAAGCCCTACGAGGGGCCGCAGAGCCTGTCGCACCGGGTCGTGGCCGAGCATATCCGCTCGGTAAGCATGGTGATCGCGGACGGCGTGGCCCTGAGCAACACCGGGCGCGGCTACGTGATCCGCAAGATCCTGCGCCGCGCTTCCCGCCACGCCTACCTGCTGGGCCTGCGCGAGCCGACGCTCTACAAGCTGGTGCCCCTGGTCGTCGAGAAGATGGGCGGCGCCTACCCCGAACTCGTGGGCGAGCAGGGTCGGGTCGAGGCCGCCATCCGCGCCGAGGAGGAACGCTTCCTGAAGACGCTGGAGGGGGGCATTCAGCGCCTGAACGGGCTGCTCTCGGGCCTCTCGCGGGGGGCGTCGCTGCCCGGCGAGGAAGCCTTCCTGCTGTACGACACCTACGGCTTTCCCCTGGACCTCACCAAAGAAATCGCCGAGGAATACGGCGTCACGGTGGACGAGGCGCGGTACGCCGAGAGCCTGGAAAACGCGCAGGAGCTGGCCCGCGCGGGCAGCAAGTACGGCAAGTCCGAGTTGTTCGGCGGCACCCAGGAGGCGCTGGGCGGCCTGCCCGCGACCGAGTTCGTGGGCTACGACGAGCTGGAGGCGGGGGGCGAGGTACTCGCGCTCGTCGGGGCCGGGGAGCGCCTCTCTCACCTGCCTGCGGGCAGCGAGGGGGCGGTGGTGCTCTCCCGCACCCCCTTCTACGCCGAGGGCGGCGGCGAGGTGGGCGACACCGGCACGCTGGAGTGGCCGGGGGGCCGCGCTGCCGTGCGCGACACCCGCAAGACCCCGGCGGGCGTGTTCCTGCACGACGTGGTGGTGGAAGAAGGCGAGCTGCGCCCCGGCCTGGAGGTGCGCGGCGTGGTGTCGGGTGAGCGCCGGGCCACCGAGCGCCACCACACGGCTACCCACCTGCTGCACGCCGCGCTGCGGGCGGTGCTGGGATCGGGGGTGCGGCAGGCCGGGTCGCTGGTCGCCCCCGAGCGGCTGCGCTTCGACTTCTCGCATGGGGCGGCCCTGAGCGCCGACGAGATCGCGGCGGTCGAGCGGCTGGTGAGCCGCTGGGTCAGCGCCAACTTCGCGGTGAGCTGGCAGGAGATGCCCATCGAGGCGGCCAAGGCGGCGGGCGCCACGGCCCTTTTCGGGGAAAAGTACGGCGACACCGTGCGGGTGGTCAGCGTGGAGGGCGGCGTGCCCTTTGGGGGCCAGACGGTGACCAGCAAGGAGCTGTGCGGCGGCGCCCACGTCCGGCGCACCGGGGACATCGGCGCCTTCGTGGTCGTGTCCGACGAGAACGTGGCGGCGGGCGTGCGGCGCATCGAGGCCCTGGCGGGCGAGGCGGCCACCGCCTGGGTGCGCGAGCGCCTGCACAGCGCGGGCCGGGTCGCGGGACTGCTGAATACCGGCCTGGACGGCCTGGAAGCGCGCGTGCAGGGCCTCCAGGCCCAGCTCAAGGCGGCCGGGCAGGAAACGGCCCAGGTCCGGCGCCAGCTTGCGGAAGCCCAGATGGGCGGCGGGGGCGGCGCGGCGCAGCAGGTGCGCGAGCTGGGCGGCTTCAAGGTCGCCGCGCTGAGGCTCTCGGGCATCGAGGGCAACGAGTTGCGCGGCGCGGCCGACAAGCTGCTCGACACCAGCGGCGCGGACCTCGCCGTGATCGCCAGCGACAAGGGTCTGGTCGTGAAGGCGACGAAAGACGCCGTCTCGCGCGGGGCGCACGCGGGGCAACTCGTGGGCAAGCTCGCGGCGGCGGCGGGCGGCAAGGGCGGCGGGCGGCCCGACATGGCCCAGGCGGGGATTCAGGACCCGGCAGCCGCGCTGGAGGCGCTCGGCACCGCGTTCTGAGGTCAGGACGCGGAGGCGGGAGCCAGATTCATCTCTGGCTCCCTTCCCGCTTCAGCCCTCCAGTTCCGCCCGCTGCGCCCGCGTCAGGCCAGCGACGACCAGGGCGTAACTGCCCTTCAGCAGCTCGCCCACCACCCTCTGCGGCACCGTCCCGTTCAGCGTCACCGTGACCCAGTGGCGTTTGTCGAGGTGGTATCCGGGCCGAACCCCCGGGTAGGCCGCCCGCAACGCCTCGCCGTCCCCGGGCCGCACCTTGAGCGAGAGCGTGGGCGGGTCCGCCGTGAGGTCGGTCAGGGCGTACATCTTGCCCGCCACCTTGAAGACCAGGGTGGTGGCGTCAAAAGGGAACGTCTCACGCGAGCCGGGCAGGAGCGCGCACGCCCTGCGCACGTCGGTAACCAGGCGCATGCCCCGAGAATGCCGGGCTGCCCCTTCCCCGTTCAAGGGCCGCGGTCGGGGTCCCGGCCCTCCGCCTCCGCCAGGGCGCGGTTGGCCCCGGTCGCCGCAGCGCCCTGGCCGAGCAGGGTGCCCACCTCGGCGGCGCCGAGGCCCCCGGCAGAAGGCGGCGGGACCGGAGGGGCCGCGCGGCCGGCCAGATCGGCGGGCGCCGGAGACTGCCGGACCCGCAGGCTGGGGACGACGGGCAGGCCCGGACGGTCATCGGGGGTCATGCTCCAGGATGGCGCCGGCGTGTCAGGGGCGCTCCAGGCCGCGCAGCTCCCCGGCCTCCCCCGACCGGCGGCGCTGCATGAGCGCTCGGCGCCCCGCCCATTCATCAAGTCCCGACCTGCGCCCATGACGCCGGGAGGCACACTGGGGCATGACACAGGGACCCAAGGACAGCTCTTTAAAGGACACCTCGCCCCTCGGCAAGTCGGTCGAGGAGATCGAGGCCACCACCGAGAACCGGGTGAACTCCTCGACCCCCGGCGAGCAGCGCGCGGAGGGCGACGGCGCCGTTCAGGGCGTCGTCCCGGCCGTTCCGGTGGCGGCCACCGCCGGACTCGGCGTCGGGGGGGGCGCGGCGGTGGGCGCCGCCCTGATCACCGAGGACCTGGGCCAGGACGAGACGGGCCGCCAGGACTGACTGGCCCCGCCCCGCCCCTTCCAGACGGGCACCGGCTGTGAGGTGCCCGCTGTTGTGCTGGGCTGGGGCCGCGCTAGCGGGCCGCCCCGAATTGCCCGGCGTGCTGCCGCACCCAGTCTTCCAGGGGGGTCTGGGGCACCGGAAGCTGGGCGAGGACCCCGGCCATGTCCACCACCATCGCGTCCAGTGGCGCGGCGGCCCCGGCGCGGTAGGCGGCGACGATACCCGCCTCGGCTTCCGGCCCCATCACGCGGCCCATGATCGCCCCGAAGTCCTCGGGCGAGATCGCCTCGTAGCGGACCCGGCGGCCCAGCGCCCGGGAGAAGGCCCCGGCGATCTCTGCCCCGCGCAGCGCCTGCGGCCCGCCCAGGTCAAAGGCCTGCCCGGCGAGGTCAGGTCGGCCCAGCGCCGCGACCGCGAAGCGTCCCAGGTCCTGGGCGGCGATCCAGGAGGTCGGCCGCGCCTCTTCTACCGGATACGCCAGCACGTCCTCGGCCCGGAGGCGCGGCAAGACCCAGGGACCCAGGAAATTTTCCATGTAGGCGGTGGGCCGCAGGATGATGTTCGGCACACCGCTCTCCCGCAGGGCGCGCTCCAGCTCGATGCGGTAGTCCAGCATGGGCAGGCCGGTCGGGCGCCTGGGCGTCTGCCCGCTGGTGTTCAGGACCAGCAGCTCGACTCCCGCCTCGCGGGCCGCCGTGACCGCGTTGTGGGCGTACTCCAGCGGGTTCCCGCCCCCCGAAAAGGGCAGCATCAGAAAGACCCGCCTGACCCCTTCGGTCGCCCGGCGCACGCTCCCGGGGTCGGCCAGGTCGCCCGCCACCACCTCGGCGCCCGCCTCGGCCAGCGCGCGGTTTTTGTGCACGTCGCGCACCAGCGCCCGCACCCGGTAGCCCGCCTCCAGCAGCCCGCGCGCGACCGGCGCGCCCTGCGCCCCACCCGCACCGTAGGTCAACACCAGCTCGTTCATGAACGCCTCCCCCCTCCCCGCTCGCCGGGTCTGGACCGGCACGCTAACACCGGCACTTCCCCCGTGGAAGACGTTTCCAGGAAGTGCCCCCGTTTCCTTTTGGGAAGTGAGGCGGCGCCCTCAGCGGATCCCGAACGCGTAGACGGTGCGCGAGGTCAGGCGCTGGCCGGGGTCGAGAATCACGCTGGGAAAGTGCGGCTGGTTGGGCGAGTCCGGAAAGTGCTGGGGTTCCAGACACAGGGCCGAACGGTGGCCGTAGGCGGCGCCCCCCTTGCCCCGGACCGTGCCGTCCAGGAAATTGCCCGAGTACACCTGAAGTCCTGGCTCGGTGGTCAGCACCCGCAGTTCACGCCCGCTGACGGGGTCATGCAGCGTCGCGGCGGGTTTCAGTTCAGTTCCTCCGCGCAGGACGAAGTTGTGGTCGTACCCCCCGGCAACACGCAATTGCTCGTCGTCGGCCCCGATCTGCTCGCCGACCCGGCGCGGCAGGCGGAAATCGAAGGGCGTGCCCGCGACCTCCTGGAAGGCCCCGGTGGGAATCAGCGAGGCGCCCACCGGCGTGATCTGGTCCGCGAAGACGGTCAACTCGTGGTCGAGGATGGTGCGGCGGGGGTCCCCGGTCAGGTTCCAGTACGAGTGGTGGGTCAGGTTGACCGGCGTGGGCGCGTCCGTGAGGGCCTGGTAATCGATCTGGAGTGCCCGCTGGGCGGTCAGCGTGTAGGTGACCTGCACCGCCAGCGTGCCGGGATACCCCTCCTCGCCGTCGGGGCTGAAGCGCGTGAACTCGGCGGCGGGACCGTCCGGCCCCACGAAGACCCGGCTGGCCCACACCCGCTGATCGAAGCCGCGCTCGCCGCCGTGCAGCGCGTTGGGACCGTTGTTCTGCGCGAGCGCGTAGCTGCGGCCGCGCAGGCTGAAGCGCCCATGCGCGATGCGGTTGGCACAGCGCCCCACCGTCGCCCCGAAGTACGGCGAGCGGGCGCGGTCGGTGTAGGGTTCCAGGGTGTCGTGGCCCAGCACCACATCCTCCAGCCTGCCCTCACGGTCAGGGGCCAGCAGGCGCACCAGCACCGCCCCGTAGCTGCTCAGCTCGGCGCGCAGGCCGCCGGGCAGGCTCAGGGTGCACCGCTGCACATCCTCTCCCTCCGGCGCCCTTCCCCAGAACTGTTGCGTGGCCGTTCCCGCCCCCTCGCGCTCGTGTCCGCTCATACCCGAGTCTCCCACGCCCCAGGGCCGGGTCGTCCGCGCCGGCAATAGGAGAGCGCCAGGGAGGAAGCTGTGGCGCCGGGCAGCCACTTCACCCCGCGCCTCCCGACCACCGCCCTTGTGCCCTGGGAGGGAGCCTTAACGTGGACGCAGCGGGGCGGCTGGAAGCATAGAAGCGCGAGCGGGCGCAGGGGCGGGCGGAGGGGTCGCGGCTGGTGGGCCGGTCCCAGGACCAGCCGCCCTGGGCCGCGGCGCTCCAGCCTCAGTGTCGGGGCCTCAGGGTCGGCGGGGCGCCTTGGTCGGGGGGGGGCCGTCCAACCTGAAAACAAAAAATCCCGCGCTGGGCGGGACTTCTCTCTGGAGCCAGAGGTCGGATTTGAACCGACGACCTACTGATTACGAATCAGTTGCTCTACCCCTGAGCTACACTGGCAATGTCTGGCGGGGGTGCAGGCAAAAATGCTGCACGCACAAGGGTAGACGATGGGGCGCTCGGTTGTCAAACCGGCCTTCGCGCGCCTCCCACGCCGGACACCCCGGCCTCTCCAGACCGCGCTGGACAGGGAAGGCGCCAGCTCAGGCCAGCGTCTTCACGTCCGTTTGCAAGGTGTCCAGGCGGGCGCGCAGCTCGGCGGCGCGGGTCCGGGCCTGTTCCAGCCTGGCTCCTTCCTGCTGGGTAAAGCGGGTGTAGGGGCTGATCGCGTCGCGCAGGCGGGCGTCCGCGCGCTCCTGCTCGCGCTCGTACTCGCGGCGCACGATCTGTTCGAGGGCCACCCGCAGTTCCGCGATCTTGCGCCGCAACTGGCGGTGGGCCTGAAGCCGCTTGTTGGGCAGCACGAACAGGCCCAGGCTCCCCAGCGTGAGGCCCGCCAGAATGCCGCCCGTGAAGTCCAGCGCCGTCGCCCCGATCAGGGCGCCGATGCCCGCCCCGATGCCGATGCCCCCGGCCAGCCCGCCCACGGCCCCCTTGAGGGCGTCTTCGGCGTCGCGCGCGAGCTGACGGCCAAGCTCTTGCTCGGTGGTCGTCTCCAGATGCTGCCGGGCACTTCCGGCAATGCCCTCCAGCAGCGCCCCCCGGTCGTAGGAAAAGCGGGTGCGGGCCACCGCCCCGGCCGGCTGGCGGCGGATCAAAAAGGCCTGCACGTCCTCCCAGAAGTGCAAGTTGGCCTCCACGAAGCGGTCGATCATGCTGCCGAACTGGCGGTCGATGGCGTCCGGCAGGTCCGCCACCGCCTCGCGGCGAAAGGCGTCTTCCAGCTCGCGGCTGTTGATCAGGCCCCGCAGGTTGGAGAATCTCAGCTTGTCGTCGATAAAGCGGTCGGCCCGCACCTCGAATTCCCCGATGAGTCGGCCCACCCGGTTGAGCTGGCCGTCCAGTTCACCCAGCATGGTGACCCGGTGGCGTTCGCGCTGGTCTTCGAGGTCGCGCAGGATGCCCAGGTCTTCGGTCAGGGTGCGGCGAGCCGCCTCGGCGCGGGTCTCCTCGCCCGCGAGAATCTCGGCGGCGGTGCCCAGCGGGCTTTGCAGCTTCAATCGGGTGCGCTCGGTCTCCGAGAGGCGGGTGCGCAGCATCTCGCGCAGCGCCGCGAAGCCCGGGTCGCCGCCGCGCTGCTCGCCCCGCGCGGAGATCAGGGAGACCGGCGGCGTCAGGCCCAGCACGCCACGCGCGCCCGTCTCCACGAAAGCGCGCACCTGCTCACGCTGCCCTTCGGTCTCCAGCAGGTCGGCTTTGTTCACGACCAGCACCACGCTGCGGCCCCAGCGGGCGGCCAGCGCGAGAAATTGCCGCTCGGACTCGGTAAAGGGGCGGTCCGCCGAGGTCAGGAACAGCACCAGGTCCGCGCGTGGGAGAAAGCCCTCGGTGAGCGCCTGGTGCTGGCGGATGATCGCGTTGGTGCCGGGCGTGTCCACCAGCGCCACCCCCTCCAGGCTGGGCAGCGGGTAGGTCAGGCGGCTCACGAAGGGGTCGCGGGTGGGTTCCATCTGCCCCGGCGTGTCGCCGTGAACCAGCACGTAGATGCGGTCGGTGGTGGGCGTCACGCCCTCCGGAAGCACGGCCGCGCCCAGCAGGGCGTTCACGAAGCTGCTCTTGCCCGCGTTGAACTCGCCCACCACGACCAGCAAGAAGCTCTCGTCCAGCGAACGGACGGCCCCCCGGGCGTACTCGACGGCCTCGGGGGGGGCACCCTGCGTTTCTAGAAAGGCCTGGAGGTCCGCGAGCAGTTCGCGTTCGCGTGAGAGAAGGTCCTGAACCCGGGCGGTGACCAGCATGGGGGTAGGGTACGCCGGGGGCCTCGGCGCGGGCGTTGGGGAATTCTCCATCCGGGTCGGGCACCCCCCCTCCGGCGGCAGGCTCAGCGCTCGAACTTGCGGGTAAAGTTGTCCTGCTTGAGGTACACGAACCGGGGGGTGAGGGGCGGCAGGTTCTCGGCGCGCCGGAACGCTTCCTCGAAGGCCCAGTCGCGCCGGGGAGGCTGGTAGCGGTTCTCGCCCAGCACGAACTGCCCGAAGGCGTGCCGGGGCTGGGCCAGGCTGACCAGCGACCCGCTGTAGCTGTAGGTCACGGCACCGTGGGGGTAGGTCTGGTTGCCGTCGTTGCTGCCCCAGTCCTCGTGAAAGCGCATCATGTTGTGCACGCCGCCGCTTTGCGGCCCCAGGTCCAGGGTGCCCTCGCCCGCCGCGCCCCCCGAAGTCGTCGTGTTGGCAAGGATGGCGGCCCGGACAGTCGTCGCGGCGGCGGGACGGCAAAACAGCGGGACCTGAGATTTGGCGTCGTTCGTGCCTGGAATCGTCTCGGCTTTGGCGGCGTCGCTGTAGGCGTACCAGATCTCCCCCTGGGCCAGGAGGCTTCCCGCGCTGTTGCTGAGCAGCGCCCGGTTCATGGCGAAGGTCGAGTTGCCGAAACGGGCGCGGCACAGGGTCGGCTTGTCCCAGTTCTCGGACAGGACGTTCACGGTGTCGGCCATCACTGCCGCAGGAATCCATCCCGCAGCGGCGTCGGCCCCCGCGTTGTAGTTCCCCTGGAGAAAGACCGCCTGATCCGAGACCACCGTAAGGCCCAGCGGCCGGGGGTGCGCGGCGTTGTTCGAGCGCAGCAGCGCCCCGCCCCGCAGGCGCACGGCGTAGTGGTTGGCCCCCTCGCGGGCGATGCCCCCGGCGCCGTCGTCCACCGTGGTGTAGACCACCAGCCCGCCGTCGGTGCGGTTCGCCAGGCCGCCTTCCAGGCCCAGCACCGCCGCGTTGGCGGCCGAGCCGATGCAGGTCAGCAGGGCGCGCATGTCGAGGTCCAGGGTGCGGCGGGTGGCGCGGGTGGGGTCGGCCGCCCCGTTGCGGTCCCGGCCGTTGGTGGGCGCTTCCCAGTACTGCGCCTCGCGGTTGTCGCGCAGGGTCTGTGAGGTCGCGGTCGCGGCGGCGCACCCACTGCCGGTCAGGGTCAGCGGGAGGCGGCTGGCGTTCACGAACTGCGGCGCCCAGGTCGCGCCGGTCCTTTTCAGCACGATGCGCACGTCCGCGCGGTCCCAGTACAGGGCGCCCGGCTCGGGAGCGAACAGTTCCGGCCCGGGCAGCGACACCTTCTCGACCTTTTTCAGGCGGCCCCGGGTCGCGGTGAGGTCGGCGGGCGTCACCGCGCGGCGTCCGCCCCCGGCGCAGTTGAGCTGGTGGGTGTCGCCACTGTCGCTGCTGCGGTTGATTCGCACGTTGCCGCCCGTGCAGCCGTTCTCGTGCTTGACCCCCCGGTAGAGCGTCCCGGCGGCGGTCGTCTGGCCGCGCAGCTGGAGGGTCGCCCCGGTTCCGGCGTCCAGAAAGAGGTTGCCGTTGGTGTGCACCGGCCCGCTGAGGTCGAGGTTGGCGGTGTTGGTGAATTCCAGATCCTTGTCGAAAAAGACCGCGAACTGAAACAGCGGCACCAGGCGGCTGCGAAAGGTCAGCTCGGTGATCGCCTCGGGGTTGCCGCTGGCGCCCAGCGCCTCACCGCGCACGGTAAAGGGCGTCTCCTCGGCGCTGAGATTCTCGAAATCCTCGCCCGGCGGGATGGTGAGGGGCGTGGGGCTGCCCTGCACGACGTAGCTGGTGACGCGGCGCCCGGCGACCTGCGAGGTCACGCAGCCCAGGTCGCCGCTGCCCCGGTTGCCCGCCAGGCAGGCGTCCGCCTCGGCTGGCGAGGTGCCGCCGGGCACCTGAAAGCCCTTGAAGGTCAGGCGAATCCGCTCGGCGCGCACGTTGAGCGCCGCCTCGGCCGCGTAGAACCCGGCGCTGCCGCTGGCGCTGCTGGCGGCGGTGCGGCTGTTGTTCACCGTGACGACGGAATAGGTGGTCAGGATGATGATCAAGATGGCGGCCAGACTCAGCGCGGCCACCAGCGCGAAGCCCTGCGTTCGGTGCGATTCTTTCCTCATTGCTCAGTTCCCCCGCGAGGACTCGACGTTGCGGGGAAAGACCCGCGCCGTGAAGGTCCGGACGTTCTGGCGACCCTGGCCGCCGCTCCCCGCTTTCAGGGTCAGCTCCAGCTGCTCGATGCGGGTCCAGGGGCCGGTCAGGCTCATGCTGCTCACCGTCTGGGCCGGGTCAACCAGGGTGGCCGTTACCGTGAACGCCTGAATGTCGTAGGCGACGGCCTGCGCCTCGGCGTCGGTCTGTCCGGCCAGCGCCAGGCGCAGGGTGCCCTGGGCATCCAGAAAGTAGCGCCGCTCGTCGATCAGCATCAGCATGGTGGTGTCCTTGGGCGTGAAGCGGGCGTCGGCCGCCGCGCGCAACCGCACCGCGACCTGCTTGTACTTCCTGCCTTTCACCGTCTCCTCGGTGGGCGGCTCGACCGACTCCACCACGACGCTGTGAATCTCGCGGCTGCTTGCCGCGCTGCACTCCTCACAGTACAGCAGCCCCCTCTGGGCGGCCCCACTCTGTTCGGCAAAGTACCCGTCCCAGCGCTCGGCGTTGACGTCGCTCGCGGCGCAGGCCGGGGTGGGGTCCTTGCCCTTGCCCCTCTCGGGTCCGGCCACCTGAATCTCTGCCCTGTTGGCGGGCCGCCCGCAGACCGGCAGGCGCTGCACCTGCACCTCGGCGGGGATGTTGCGGCGGATGGTCAGGTACCCCCGCCCCGGCGCGAGGCTGCCGAACTCGATGCCCGAAACCTCCAGGTTCGGCCCCGTGACCGTCATGTTCTCCCCGGCCTGCCGGGCGTCGTTGACCAGCAGGTCCAGGGCGGTCTGCCCGTTTTGCAGGGCCATCACCCGGCCGGTATCGCTCTCGACCAGGCGGCTGCTGCCCGCGAACAGCTGCGCGGCGACGGTGATCACCACCACCGCCAGGGCCAGGGTCACCAGCAGCTCGACCAGGGTCAGGCCGTGCTGGCGGCGGGTGCGCCGGGACTGGGTGCGCTGGGACTGGGTGCCCGGGGCCGGGGTGCGGCGCGTCTCGTTCATGGGGTCACCTTCCCGAAGGCCGTGTAGTAGGTCTCGGCGCGGTGCAGCTCGCGGCCGTCCAGCCCCACGCTCAGGCGGATAAACACGGCGCTTTCGCTGCACTGCATCTCGGGTGGCCGGTCGGCGGGGCAAAAGGTCGTCTGGACCCGGTAGCTGCGGCCCGCGCGCACCACGTCCCGGGCCTCGGCGCCCTGGGCCGCCAGCTGGCCGTAGCTCCCGACCTGGCGGTAGCCTTCCAGCACCTCCTCGCTGACCCGGATGGCCTCGGCGCGCTCGACCACCCGGGTGTTGACGCGGGTGTTGGAAATCAGGGCGGTCAGTACGCTGCTCATCACGACCGTGAGGACCATCAGGGCCACCAGCACCTCGACCAGGGTCAGGCCCGCCTGGTGGGGGGCCGGGCCGGGAAGGCGCCTCCCAGCTGCCGGAGCTGGGCGCGGCCCCGCCTCACGCCGCCTGGGTTCACTCCACACGGGTTCTCACCGCCCCGTTCAGCGCGACTTCGAGGCGGTACGTCCGCTTGTGGTCCCGCAGGGTCAGGAAACGGGCCGCGCCGTCACCGCCGCCAGGTTCGGCCAGGCCCCGGGGACCGAAACAGACCACCAGGCGCGTGTCCCCCGGCACCGTCGGGTCCGGGGGTAGCGGCCCGGCGGCAGCCAGCGTGACCTGGTTGCTGGGCGGCGGCAGCGTCACCCCGCCCAGGCGGGTCCAGCGGCTCTGGTCGGTCTCGCTGCACCGCAGCGCCGACTGCAAGACCAGCTCCTGGCCGGCGGTCAGCACCAGTCGCCGCGCCTGGGTGTTCGACATGGCCTGGCTGCGCAGGGTGAGCAGGTGGGCATGGACCGTGCGGGCGGCGTCGCGCGCGGGGGTCCGGGCCGCGAGGTAACTCCAGACCCCCAGCGCCGCGATGATCCCCAGGATGGCCAGCACGACCAGCACCTCCAGCAGGGTGAATCCGGCCTGCCGGGGCGGGACGGGACCAGCAGCGCCGCGGGTGCGCGGGCGGCCAGCGGCGGACCGGGAACAGGGCGGCGGGGCGCCGGGCGACAGCGGAGAAAAACGGGGAGGCAGCAAGGAGGCACCGTCCTGGACAAGAGAGAACCAGCGCGAGCTGGCAGCGTGAGCAACCCCTCCTCAGCACTGGCAGCGGTCCAACGCTGCGGAGAACGCTTCAGCCAAGCACACCGGGTCTTACTGTGGTCTTTCTCACACCGTCAGCCGGGGGTCAGCCTGCCCTCCGTGGACCGCCCTAAAGACTTCTTCACGCCGCTGTGGCCGCCCCCTCGCAAAGCTGGTCCAGACTGCCTCCATCCCCACCCCAGGAGGTGCCTGCCCATGACCGGACCCTACGACCGTCCGCCCGCGCCCGCCACCGAGCCGACCGACACGCCCGCTCCCATTCCCGAGCGGATGCCCGGCGGCAGCGACAGCGGCCCCATGATGGACCCGCCGGTCAATCCTGACCTCCCCGGAATGCCGGACCCCGACCCCACCAGCAACCCCGACACGCCGGGCCTGCCCAGCCCCACGCCGATGCCCGCGATGTAGAACCGGGCCTCGCTGCTCACCGCCGACCTGTGACCGGTCGGCGGCTCTCTTGAACATCAGAGGGTGGTCAGGGTCGCCCCGTGTTCCTTCAACCACGCGCGCCACCTCGCATGGTCCGGCATTATTCGGCCGACCTGCGCCCAGTAGCGCGGCGAGTGGTTGAATTCCAGCAGGTGCGCGGCCTCGTGCAGGGCGACGTAGGCGGCCACCTCGCGCGGCGCGCGGACCAGCGCCCAGTGCAGCCGGATGTCGCCGGACGCCGTGCAGCTGCCCCAGCGGGTCCGGGCGCGGCTGAGGCCCACCCGCCCCAGGCGGCCCCGGGCGCCCAGCGCGTCGGCGTACCGCTCAGCCAGGGCGCGCAGTTCGGGCAGGGCTGCCGCCCGGTACCAGCGCTCCACCTGCGCGGTCAGGGTGGCGGGGTCACCCGGCGGGACGTGCAGGTCGTCGCCCAGGCGCCGGGGGGCGCGCAGGCCGGGGGTCAGGCGCAGGGTGAGGGTCTCGCCCAAGAAGGGCAGGGCCGCCCCGTCCGCCAGCTCGGAGGCCGGGCGCTCCCTGGCCGCGAACGCCTGAAGGTGGCGCTCGGCCCAGGCCCGCTTGGCGTCCAGAAAGTCGGCCAGCAGCGCCTCGGGCACGCGGGCGGGCGCGTGCAGGATCACCGCGCCGGGCTGCACCTGGAGCGCCACCGTGCGGCGGCGGGCGCTGCGCCGCAGCTCCACGGGAACGCCCCCGACTGTCCACGGGGGAACAGGGCGGGGGCGCGTCGGGGACATCGGGACAGGATTATAGCTGGCCGTAATTCTGGTTGAAGGTATCGCAGCCGTTGGGGTCGCCGCTCTGAAAGCCCTTCATGAACCAGCGGACGCGCTGCTCGCTGCTGCCGTGGGTAAAGGCGTCGGGCACGACCCGGCCCTGGCTCTGGCGCTGCAAGGTGTCGTCCCCGATGGCGGCGGCGGTGTTCACGGCCTCGCGCACGTCCTGCTGGGTCAGGTTGGCCAGCGAGGACACCCGGTTGCCCCACACCCCGGCGAAGCAGTCGGCTTGCAGCTCCAGCCGCACCCCGTAGGTGTTCGCCTCGGCCTCGGTGCGCGCCTGCTGCTGGGCGCGGCTGACCTGATCGGCGATGCCGAGTTCGTTCTGAACGTGGTGGCCGACCTCGTGCGCGATCACGTAAGAGTACGCGAAGTCGCCGCCGCCCCCCAGCCGCCGGTCCATCTGGTCGAAAAAGGCGGTGTCGAGGTAGATCTTGTTGTCCAGCGGACAGTAGAAGGGACCGACCGCGCTGCTGGCCTGCCCGCAGGCGCTGCGCACCGCGCCTGTGAACGGCACCACGACCGGTTTGGTGTAGGTGCGCCCCGCCTGCTGGAAGATGCCGCCCCAGACCTCGTTGGTGCTCCCCAGGATGCGGTCGAGAAACTCGTCGACCTCGCTCTCGCCGGGCTGCCCGGCCTGCGGCACAGACTGGGGCTGCGTCTGGGCCGGGGGAGCGCCGCCGCCTCCGCCCAGCACCGCGCCGGGATCGACCCCGAAGAACATGGCGATGAGGGCGATGATCAGGCCGCCGATGCCGCCGCCCACCGCCAGGCCGCCGCCCGGCAGGCCACCGCCGCCGCTGCGCTGCACACCGCCGCCACTGCGCGGGAGGTTTTTCCAGTCCATAGTCCCTTGTCTCTCCTTTGTCTGCCCGGCTCCCCGCCTGCTGGGCCGCCCGGTTGTACGCTGGCCCGCATTCTAGGCGGGCCAGCCCCGGCGCGGCCTTGAGGGAAACTGCACCAACCGGCGGGCGCGGCGCCGGTCCGTCTCGCAGGCGGGTCAGTCTCCGGCGGGAACGAGGTCCGGCGCCGCGTCCTGCGGCTCCCCCGGCCGCGTGCGCCGCCGCTCGAACTGGTAAAAGACGCTGGGCACCACGTAAAAGGTCAGCAGGGTGGAGGTCAGTACGCCGCCCAGAATCACGATGCCCAGGCCCCGCCGGAACTCGGCGCCGTCGCCCTGCCCCAGTACCAGCGGAATGCTGATCACCAGCACGGTCAGGGTGGTCATGATGATGGGCCGGAAGCGCAGCTCGGCGGCCTCGACCAGCGCGTCCCGCAGCGGCAGCGTCCGCATCCGCTCGGTCACGAATTCGAGGTAGAGGATCGAGTTCTTGGTGGACAGGCCCAGCAGGATCACCATGCCCAGCACCGTGATCACGTCGAGGTCCACCCCGAAGAGGCTGAGGGTCCACAGCGCCCCCACGATGGCGAGCGGCACCGGCAGCAGCAGGTAGACCGGGTAGCGGAAGGAATTGAACTGGCTGCCCAGCACCAGATAGGTCAGCAAGACGGCGAGCACGAGGACGATGGGGCCGTAAAACACCAGATCGGCGGTCAGGCCCGCGCTGCCAAAGGCGCTGGCGTTGCCCAGGGTCACGTTGTCGGTGAGCAGTCCGGCCTCGCGCACCCGGTCGGTCAGGGTCTGCTGGTAGGCGAAGGGGTTGGGGCCGCCGGGCACCAGATTGATGTCCAGGGTCGCGGTGTAGGCCTTGTTCAGGCGGCTGAGGGTGGCGGGCGCCTGCTGCGGCCGGAAGCTGCCCAGCTGCGCCAGCGGAATGTTGGCGCCCAGCGTCTGCGAGTACAGCGTCTGCGAGAGCAGGCTCTGCTCGCTGCTGACCTGCGCCGGGTCGAGCCGCACCAGGATGTCCACGCTGCGGTCGCCGTCGCGCAGGCTGCCCGCCACGCTGCCCTCGTTGTAGGTCCGCAGGGCCTGGGCCACGTCGCTGGCGCTCAGGCCGCTGCCCGCCAGGCGGCTGGGGTCGGGCACGAAGGTCCGCTCCTGGCGGGTGGCGCTGAGGCTGCTTTCCAGGGTGGCGATGTTGGGGTCGCCCGAGAGCAGGCGCACGACCTCGCGGTTGCGCTCGGCGAGCAGCGCCTGGTTGGGGGCGGTCAAGGCCAGGCTGAGGTCGAAAGACCCCCCCGGGCCGCCCTGCTGCGAGGCCACCCGGACCTCGGCGCCGGGGACCCCCGCCGTCAGCCTTCTGAGGTCGCGGGCGTAGCGGGCGGCGAGCGTCTCGATGCCGGGGCGCTCCTCTTTGTCCACCAGGGTGACGGTCAGGCTGGCGGTGTTCGCGTTGGTGCCGCCCAGCACGCCGCCCGCGCCCACGCTGGTCTGCACCAGCCGGACCTCGGGGCGGCGCAGCAGGTCGGCTTCCAGCCGGGCGGTGACCGCGTTGGTGCGCGCGAGTTCGGTGCCGGTGGGCAGCTCCAGCTCAGCGGTCAGGACACCGCTGTCACTCTGGGGCACGAAGGCGAAGCCGGTGCCGCGCAGGGCCAGCGGCGCGCTGAGCAAAAAGAGGCCCGCGACCAGCATGACCACCCAGGGCCGCCGCAAGACGTTCCCGACGCTGCGGGCGTAGGCGCGGGCGGTGCCCAGGACCACCCGGTTGGTGAGGCCGTGCAGGGTGCCGGTCAGCGCCTCCAGCACGGCCAGCAGCGCGGTCAGCAGGTAGCGCACCAAAGCCAGCCCCAGCGGCGCGAGCAGAACCGAGAGCGCCGCGACCCCCGCCAGCGGCAGCGTGGTCAGGCGGTCCAGGGCCGCCCACAGCCCCGCGCCCGCCAGCGCGAGCAGCAGCAGGCCGGAGAGGGTACGGACGCCCGAGAGCGCGTCCCGGACCATGCCCGGCCCCCGCGCCAGCACGCCGGGGACCTGCCGCCAGCCCAGCGGCTCGGGGTCGCGGGTGTAGGCCATGCGGACGGTCAGGAACAGCAGGCTCTCTAACCAGCTCAGCACGATCGCGGCGGCCAGCCCCAGCCCGAACTGGCTGAAGAACTGCCCCAGGATGCCCGGCATGAACGAGAGCGGGATCAGCACCGACAGCAGCGCGAAGGTGGAGGCGGTGACGGCGGAGAAAACCTCCGAGCCGCCCAGCAGCACGCTTCTGAGCAGGCCGTAGCCCATATCGCGGTAGCGCTGCACGTTCTCGGCGACCACGATGGAGTCGTCCACCACGATGCCGATGGCGACGATGATCGCCAGCAGCGACACGATGTTGAACGAGAATCCCAGCAGGCTGTACAGCAGCGGCGCGGCGCTGATCGAGATCGGGATGGCAAGGACGACCGCGAAGACGGTGTTCAGCCGCCCCAGGAACAGCAGCACGATCACGCCGACGGCGGCGACGGCGATCAGGAACTCCTTGAAGGTGTCCTCCACCGTCGCGCGGGTCTCGGTGGTCGTGTCGCTGGCGAGGGTCAGGCGGTACCCGGCGGGCAGCGGCTGGGCCTCCATCGCGGCCCGCACCACGTCGGCCACCGCCACGCTGTTGGTGCCGCTGGCCTTGCGGACATCGAGCAGCACGGCGGGCTGGCCGTTCACCCGGGCGTAGCTGCCGGGCCGGGCCGAGGTGTCGCGCACGGTCGCCACGTCGGAGACGCGCAGGCCCGAGGCGGGGTCCACCACGATGCGTTCCACGTCCGCCACGCTGGTGGGCGTGTTGCGGGTGGAAAAGCCGACCGTGTTGCCGTCCTGGGTGACGCTTCCGGCAGGCAGGTCGAGGGCGGAGGCCTGCACCGCGCCCGTCACCCGCGCGGGCGAGAGGTTGTAGGTCTGGAGCCGCGCGGGATCGAGCAAGACCTGAATCTGGCGCTCGGGACCGCCCGAGACGCCCACGTCGGCCACGCCCTCGACGCGCTCCAGCCGGGGAACCAGGGTGTCCTCGGCGTAGGCGGTCACGTCGGCGGCGCGGCTGGAGCCGCCCAGCAGGGCCAGGGTCAGGATCGGGGTGGCGTTGGGGTCGAACTTCTGCACGACCGGCGCTTCGCTGCCGTCGGGCAAGGCGGCCCGGATCGCCGCGACCGCCTGCGACACGCTGTTGGCCGCCGAGTCGATATCGGTGTCGTCGGAAAAGGTGATCACCACCGCCGACTGGTTGCTCACCGAGGTCGTGTTGATGTCCACCACGCCGCCCAGGGTGCTCACCGCGTCCTCGACCCGGCGGCTGACCTCGCGGTCCACCTGGTCGGGGGTAGCGCCCGGGTAGGCCGTGGAGACCGCCAGCACCGGCACCTCGAAGTTGGGCAGCAGCTCGACCCCCAGCCGCGAGGCGGAGATCAATCCCAGCAGCACCGCCAGCACGAAGATGCCGATGGAAAAGACCACGTTGCGGACGCTGAAGCGCACCGCCGGATGCACCGGGGGTTCGGGCGTGCCGTCGGGCAGCGTGCCGCGCGGCAGGCTGAGTTCGGGTGGGTCGTGGGTGCTCATGGGGTCTCCCCTCCCCCGCTGGCGGCGGGTGCGGTGCTGGCCGCAGGCGCAGTCACCCGCACGCTGGCCCCGTCTTGCAGGCTGGGGGGCACGGGGGAGATGACCCGCGCCCCCTCCTCCACCCCGCGCACCGCGACCCGGCCCTGCGTCTCGGCGACGACCGTGACAGGCACCCGGCGGGCCACGCCATCCTCCGCCACGTACACGGCGCTCTCGCCGCCGTCCACCGCCAGGGCCGCCGTGGGCACCAGCACGCCGCCGCCTAGGGTCGCCCGGTAGCGCACCTGCGCCGTGCCGCCCACCGGCAGCGCCTCGCCGCCCTCGACCCGCGCGGTCACCGGGACCAGCCGGTCGGTTCCGGCCACGCCGCTGGCGTCCTGCACGGTGGCGAGGTAGGTCCGGCCCGCGTAGTCGAGGTTGAGCCGGGTGCCGGGGGTCAGCGCTCCGGCGTCTCCGGGCGTCACGTTGAAGGTCGCGCGCAGGCTGCCGGGCGCGACCAGCCGGAAGACCGGGCTGCCCTGGGCGGCGAACTCGCCCTCCTCGACCGCCAGCGAGGCGATCACGCCCGCAAAGGGCGCCCGGACGCGGGTGCGGCCCAGGTTCTCCTCGGCCTGACGCACGCCCGCCTGCGCGCTCTCGACCTGGGCTTCCAGCAGCGCGAGGCTGCCCTGGCCGCCCCGCCCGTTCTGGGTGAGGTTGCTTCTCGCCTGCGCGAGCTGGCTTTCGGCCTGCGCCTGGGCGCTGCGGGCCGCCGTCAGGTCCGCCTGGCTGATGCCGCCCAGCGCATACAGCTCGGCGGCGCTGGCCGCGTCCTGCCTGGCTCTTTGCAGGTTCGCCTCGGCGGCGCGCACGGCGGCTTCCAGCGACGCGCTGCCCTGGGCCGTGTTCGTGCGGGTCTGCCCCAGGTTGATCTGGGCCTGGCGCAGTTGCAGCCGGGCACTTTCCAGCGCCTGCCGCGCCGGGGTGTCGTCAAGCTGCACGACGACGGCCCCGGCGGCGACCTGCTCGCCCTCCTCGGCCAGCACCCGCGTCACGGTGCCGCCGCTCTGGGCGGCCACGTTACTGTCGCGGTCGGCGCGCAGGGTGGCCGAGGCGCTGCGGCCCACCGTCAGGGTGCCGGGCTGGGCGGTGACGGTCCGCACGGCGAGCGCGGTCGTCTTGGGCGGCGCGGCGTCGAGGTCGTTGCGGGCGGCGCTGGAAGCGGAGGCGGCGGGCGTCGCCGTGCCGGACCCGGTCTCCTCCCCTCCGGGCGCGCAGGCGGCGAGCAGCAGCGGCAGGGTCAGCCCCAGCGCCAGAACGGGGCGGTGCAGGGCCGGGCGGCGGGCCACCTCCCTCACCTCACCAGTCCGGTCACGTCGCGGCCGGAAGCGGCGGAGAGGGCGGCGAGGGCGCGCCACAGCCCGCCCTGCGCCTGGGTGACCCCGAACTCGGCCTGCTGCGCCTGCACCTGCGCCGACTGCACCTCGACGGCGGCGGCGGTCCCGGCGCGGAGGCGGGCCTGCGCCTGGCTTAGCGCAGTCTGCGCGTTGGCGAGGGTCTGGCGGGCCAGGTTCACCCGTTCCTGGGCGTCTTGCACGGCGCGGTAGGCGTCGCGGACCCCGGTCGCGGAGGCGCGCACCGCGCCTTCCAGGTCGCGGCGGGCGTTGGCGAGGGCGACGCGGGCGTCTTCCAGGGTGCGGGCGGGCGTGTAGTCGTTGTCGGCCAGCCGGACTTGCAGGGCGGCGAATTCGGCCCCCTGCGCGGCCTGCACCAGCGTGGGCAGGCGGGTGTCCAGCCCGGCTTGCAGCGTGGCGAGCGTGGCTCCGAGCCGGGGCGGGGCGGGGGGCGCGGCCAGCGTCAGGTTGGTCCCCGCGCCCAGGCCCAGCGTGCGGGCGAGCTGCGCTTCGAGGACCGGCAGCCCCGCCCGCGCGTCGGCGAGTTCCTGGCGGTTCTGGTTGAGGCTGGTCTGGGCGCGGTTCAGGTCGAGCTGGGTGGCGACCCGGGCCTGAAGGCGGGCGCGGGCGATCTGCACGTTGCGCTCGTCGAGCCGCACCTGGGCCGCGTTGAGGTTGATGCGCCCGGCGGCCTCGGCGGCGGCGAGGTACTGGTTGATCACGTCTCGCGTCACGTTCAGCTTGGTTCCGGCCAGCGTGGCCTCGGCGGCCCGCAGCCCCTGTTCGGCCTGGGTGATCGTGGTGATGATCGCCGCCGGGTCGGCGCGGGTGGCGCGCACGGTGGCCTGCGCCTTCTGGAGGTTGGCGCGGGCGGTCGTCACGTCGGGGCCGCTTTCCAGCGCGCGGGCCACGGCGCCCGGCAGGGTCAGGCTGGTCTGGGCCTGGGCAGAGGCGGGCGCGGCCGCGCCGAGGGCGAGCGCGAGGGTCAGGGCAGGGGGAACAACAAGCTTCATGGGCGGGCCTCCGGGGGGGCGGGAACGGGGGGAAGGGAGAGCAGGGTGGGGTCGAGGTCGGTGGTGGCCTGCGCCAGCCGCAGCGAGGCGAGGTGGGCCTGGATCAGGGCGGCGTCGGCGGCCAGCCGGGCCTGCTGGGCCGCGAGTTCGGCGGCCTGCACGTCCAGGGCGGTGACCAGCCCCGCTTCCAGCCGCGCGCGGGCGGTGGCGAGCGCGGCCTCGGCGCGGGCAAGGGCGCCGCGCTGGCGCGTGAGGGCGTCCCGGGCCGTGCCCAGGTCCGCGAGGCGTTGGCGCACGTCGAGGTCCACACTCCGGCGGGCCGCGTCCAGCGCGAGCTGGGCACCCTCCACCCCCACCCCCGCCGAGGCGAGCGCGACTCCCTTGCCGCCGCCCACGACCGGCAGGCGCCCGCTGAGGCTGAGGGCCACCCCGGTGGGACGGGCCGGGGTGGGGGACTGGCCCCCCGGCGTCTGGCCGGGCGAGGGGGAGGTCGGGGCGGTCGTGAGCGGCACGCTGACCTGCCCGGCGAGGACACCGGACTTGAAGTCGAGGCTGCCGCCGATCACCCGGCCCGCCGCGCCCTGGGCGCCCGCCAGCTCGCCGACCTGCACCCCGGCGCTGAGGTCGGGCAGCCGGGCGTCGAGTTCGGCGGCGCGGCGCTGCGCCTGCGCGTCGGCGAGGTCGCCCGCCGCGCGCTGCACCTCGGGGCGGCCGCCCAGGGCGCGGGCCACCAGAGGCTCGGCCGGGCCGGGATCGCCGGGCGCGGCGGGCAGCGGGCCGAAGGCCGCCGGGTCCACCGGCAGGGTGACCGGCCCGCCCAGCAGGTTCGCCAGCGCCCGCGCCGCGAGGTCCACGTCGGTGCGGGCTTCCCGCAGCGCGGCTTCCGCGTCGGTCAGCGCCCCCTGGCGGGCCAGCAGGCCCTCGGCAGAGAGGACCCCCGCCGCGCGCTGGGCCTGGGCGACCTCGGCCTGCCGGGCGGCCAGGGTCGCCTGCGCTTCAGCCAGGATCAGCGCCGCCGCCGCGCTGCGGGCGTTCCAGTAGGCCCCCACGGCGTTGACCAGCAGGCCCAGCTGCGAGGCCCGCGCTTCGGCCCCGGCGCGCGCCAGGGCGCGCTCGGCGCTCGCCACGGCGGCCAGGGCAGGCGACCACGGCAGCACGCTCGCAGAAGCCTGCGCGCTCAGGGTGGCCCCCAGGGTGGTGTCGCCCGAGGCCAGCGGCACCCGCACGGCGGTCAGGTCCACCCCCAGCGAGACGTTCAGCCCCGCGCGCGCCCGGGCGCTCTCCAGCGCCAGCGCCGCTCCGCGGGCCTGCAACTCCGCGCTGCGCCAGCCGGGGCTGCCGCGCAGCCGGGTGAGCGTCTCCGCCAGCGTCAGCGGTGGCAGGGGCGACGGAGCGGCGCTGGGCACAGGCGGCGCAGCAGAAGGCGCCGCCCCCCCCTGCGCCGCCGCCAGCGGGGAGGCGAGCAGGGCCAGCGAGAGCAGCAGCAGCAGCGGTCGGAGCGGTGGAGCGTGCATGGAAAACCTCGGCAAAGCGCAGGAGAAGGGGGGAGTTAACGAGTGGGCACTTGCTTATGGGCCGGCTGATGGGGACGGGCCGGAGCGCGCGGCGAGGGGGCCTTTTCTTCGCCCCGCTACGGCTCCAGCCCCGGCCACAGCACGTCGAGCAGCCCGCGCACGAAGCGGCCGGGGTCGAGCGGTTCGCGGCCCGCTTCAGGCAACATCAGCTCGCGGTGAACGTAGTGGGTCAGGGTGCCGACCAGGGTCAGGGCCGCCACGTCGGCGTCCACCGGGCGCACCCGGCCCAGCCCCACCTCGGCGCGCAGGTAGGCGGCCAGGGCGTCGGCGTCGTGCCGGACCGGGTTGCCGAGCCGTTCGAGCATCGGGTTGTGCGCCGGGGCGTGTCCGCGCGAGAAGATCAGCATCAGGTTGGGCACGATCCGCTCGGAGGCTTCCAGAAAGCGCAGCGCCGAGCGCTCCAGGTTGCGCCGCACGTCGCCCGCGCCGACCAGCGTGGGCAATTCCGCGCGCCAGGCCGCGTAGTCGCGCAACCCCACGACCTCCTCGAACATGTCCTCCTTGGTCGCGAAGCGCTTGAAGAGCGTGCCTTCCGAGACCCCGGCGCGGCGGGCGATCTCGGCGGTCGTGGCCGAAAAGCCCTGCTCGACAAACACGGCCCGGGCCGCCTCCACGATCTGCTCGTCGGTGATGGTGCGCGGGCGGGCCATAAGTGAGTGTCTACTCGTTAATGTCGGCGGTGTGCTGTAGGGCAGGGCACATTGCCCCCCTCAGCGCCCCCCTTCAGCGCACCGCCCGCGCTGGCTGGGTCACCCGCACGCGCACCTGCTCGCCCTCGGGCCAGACCTCGCCGCCCGCCGTGTGGACCAGCAGTTCGTGCTGACCCAGGCCCACGGTGTAGGTCACGTCGTGGCCCTTGTACTCGCGCGCCAGGATGGTGACGGCGGCGCCCTCCTCGCCGGGCCGCGCGAAGGCCAGATGCTCGGGCCGCACGCTGACCATCACCGGGCCGTGGGCCGCTTCCGCCAGCGGCAGGTCGCCCAGGGCGGTGCGCGCGGTCAGGCCCGCCGCCGTGCCCGACAGCAGGTTGCTGCGGCCCAGGAAATTCGCCACGAAGGCGGTGCGCGGGTGCGCGTAGACCTCGTGCGGCGGCCCGATCTGCTCGACCCTCCCTGCGCGCATCACCAGCAGGCGGTCGCTGAAGGCCAGCGCTTCCTCCTGGTCGTGGGTGACCAGCAGGGCGGTGGTGCCGCTGCCCCGCAAGATCGCGCGGACCTCCTGGCGGGTCGAGTGCCGGAGTTG
The DNA here is from genome assembly GCF_014201885.1 of Deinococcus budaensis. Taxonomy (NCBI): domain Bacteria; kingdom Thermotogati; phylum Deinococcota; class Deinococci; order Deinococcales; family Deinococcaceae; genus Deinococcus; species Deinococcus budaensis. The sequence goes on from NZ_JACHFN010000006.1 coordinate 171,864, forward strand.
CGCGTCGAGGTTGGAAAACGGCTCGTCGAGCAGCAGCAGCGTGGGCCGGGGGGCCAGCGCGCGGGCCAGCGCCACCCGCTGCTGCTGCCCGCCGGAGAGCTGGTGCGGCAGCCGCGATTCGAAGACGGTGAGGCCCACCAGCGCGAGCGTCTCGCGGGCGCGGGCCAGCCTCTGCGAACGGGGCAGCCCGTGCAGCCCGAACAGCACGTTGCCCAGGACCGTGAGGTGCGGAAACAGCGCGTAGTCCTGAAACACCAGCCCCACGCCCCGGCGCTCGGGCGGCACGGGGGGAGAGGTCATCTCGCGGCCCGCGATGCGGATGTGCCCGGTGTCGGGCGTCTCCAGCCCCGCGATCAACCGCAGCGTGGTCGTCTTGCCGCAGCCGCTGGGGCCGAGCAGCGTGACGAGTTCGCCCGCCGCCACCTGAAGGTCGAGGGCGTCGAGCACCGGGGGCAGGCCCGGCGCGTAGCTCTTGCCGAGGTTCTGGAGGTCCAGAATGGGGGTCGGCGGGGCGCCGGCGGGCGCAGCGGCGGGCGCGGGGCGGGACTCGGCAGTCAGGCTCACTTCTCTCTCCTCAGAATCAGCAGGGTCAGCAGGGCCCCGCTCGCCGCGATCACCAGCGCGTAGGGGGCGGCGGCGGCGTACTGCGCCTCCTCGGTGTAGGTCCAGACGTTGCTCGCCAGGGTGGCAAAGCCGGTCGGGGCCAGCAGCAGCGTCAGCGGCAGCTCCTTGAGCACGCTCAGAAACACGAAGGCCGCGCTGGCGAGCAGCCCCGGGCGCATCAGCGGCAGCGTGACCCGCCACAGGGTGCGGCCCGGCGCGGCGCCCAGCACCCGCGCGGCCTCCTCCAGCCGGGGGGTGGCCTTGGACAGCGAGGTGCGGATCGGCCCGATCGCCTCGGCCACGAAATGCAGCGTGTACGCCAGGATCAGCAGCGCGAACGTCTGGTACAGCGCCGGACCCGACCGCAGCACGAAAAAGATCAGCGCCAGCGCAAAGGCCAGCGGCGGCGTCGCGTAGCCCAGGTAGGCCACCCGTTCGGTGAGCCGCGCGGCCCGCCCGGCGTAGCGGTTGCCGATGTACGCGAGCGGAAAGGCCAGCGCGGTCGTGGTCAGCGCGGCGACGGCGGCGGCGCCCAGGGCGCCCCGGGTCGCCTCGGCCAGCCCGGCGAGCGCGTAGGGGTTTTGCTCCAGCCGCAGCCAGTAGAGAACCGTGCCCAGCGGCACGACCAGGGCCGCCCCCGCCAGCAGGCCCACGAACGCCCAGGCGGGCAGCGTCCAGCCGCGCAGGGGAACCCGCGCCGGTTGCCGCGCCCCACCCGGCGACACCCGCGAGAGATAGACGCCGCGCATCAGCCGCGCCTCCAGCCAGAGGGTCAGCCCGGTCACCGCGAGCAGCATCAGCGCCAGCCACGCCGAGTACACCCGGTCGTAGGCGGCGGTGTACTGCTGGTAGATCGCCGCGCTGAAGGTGGGATAGCGCATCAGGCTGGTCACCCCGAAGTCGCCCAGCACGTGCAGGGTGACCAGCAGCCCCCCCGAGAGCCACGCCGGGCGCAGGTGCGGCAGCGTGACCTGCCGGAAGGTCTGCCCCGGCGATCTCCCCAGCAGCCGGGCGGCGTCCTCCAGCGCGGGGTCCTGCGCCCGCAAGGCCGCGTGCAGGTTCAGAAACAGGTACGGAAAGGTAAACAGCGTCAACACCCCCAGCGCCCCCCAGAACCCGCTCGGCCCCGGCCAGTTCAGCCCGGTCACCGCCTGGATGGTCCCGCCCGGCCCGCTCGCCGCGATCAGGGCGTAGGCCCCCACATAGCCCGGGATGGCGAGCGGCAACACCCCCAGCAAGGTGAGCACCCAGCGCGGGCGGAAGGTCGTCCGGGCCGCCAGGTACGCCAGCGGCAGCGCGACCGCCGTTCCCGCCGCCAGCACCCCCAGCGCCAGCCCCAGCGTGTTGCCCAGCAGCTCCAGATTGCGTACCCGGAACACGATCTCGCGCAGCTCGCCTGCCTCGGCGCCAAAGGCGCGCAGCACCAGATACGAGAGCGGCAGCAAGACGCCCAGCGCCGTCAACAGGGCGGGCAGCAGCAGGGTGGGGGGCACGCGGCGTCGGGTGGTCATAGACAGGGCGCGGGCCAGGCGGCCAGCCGCGCCAATTTATCAGAGTGGGTTGGTCAGGATTGGGGGGCAGCCGTCCCGGTGCGGCTCCATCCGGTACACTGCTGCTGTCTTCGGACGGGAAGCATGACAACGGGGACCGAGAGGGCTACGCCTCCAAAAGAGGTGAGCGCCCGTGGCTTCAACACGGACGCTCGGAAAGGTGGTGCTCTCTTGCGACACAAGAAGCCTACCGGAACCAGGGGCAAGCGACCAAAACGGAGGACAGGTGTCGAAGGGGTCCACGGTGCTGGTCGCTCAGCTCACGGCCCGGAAGAAGACACCGCTGACTGGGGGCCTTCTACACCCGAGTGTTCCGCCCCTCCTTCCCCACCAGCGCCGCTGCGGCCAGCGCGGGCAGCAGGCTCCAGATCAGCCCGTTGACGAGGCCGAAGGTCACGGGACCCCTTTGCTCCAGCGGTAGCCCCCGGACCAGCAGGCCATTCAGGCCCACGCCTCCCAGCGCCAGGGCCACGGCCGCCAGCAGACCGACCCCCCACGACACCCAGCGGGCCTCGCCCGGCCAGCGCCTGCGCCGGGGCACGGCACACAGCAGCCCCAGCAAGAGGCCCAGGATCAGGAACAGGTTCGAGAAGCCGATCGTCAGCGGGTCGATAGGCTCCGAGGGGGCCGACTCCCACGTCAGCACCGGCCACAGCGCGGTGACCATCCACGCGGGCCAGCCCAGCACGCCCAGCCCCCGAGCCGGGGCAGGCCGCAGCAACAGCGATCCCAGCACCACCGCGCAAGTCAGCAGGGCGCCCAGCATTCCCCCCAGCAGGCCCATGCCGCCAGTTCACCACAAGCGGAGAGGGCCAGTCAGGAGGCTCCCCTCCGCCTCGCCTGCCAGGCCAGCAGACTGACCCCCACCCCTGCGGCAGGCAAGGCCCAGGGCAACGAACGGGTAAAAGCCCGCGAGGCAGCCGCGTTCTCATCGAGAGCCAGCCCGTAGTGCAGGCCGTAATTCAGGGCGGCAGCTCCCAGCGCCAGCACGTTCGGGATCAGCAGTCCCACGCCCAGCGAGAGCCAGGGCCTCTCCCGCCAGCGCAGCCAGCGCGGAATCCCCAGCAGGACGCCAGCCAGGATGGCCCCCAGCAGGGTCGCCTGCACCAGACCGCCGATCTCGAAGGAGGGACTGAGACTCGCCGGGACCCAGACCAGCAACCAAACCACGCTCAGCGCGTACCCCAGCCCGGCGAGCGGCCTCGCCCGTGCCGGGGGCAAGAACGTGAAAGCCCAGACCAGCAGTCCCGCCAGCACAACGCCCATGAAGGTGCCCAGCAGCCAGAGCGGCGTGACCATGCCGCCGAGCATAGAGGGAGAAGCTCCACCCCACACGGGATGAAGCCTCTCTCTTCTTGCTGACCGCTGGCGACTGCCTTACAGCAGTCCGGCGTCGCGCAGCAGCTTCTGCGCCTTCTCGATGTTCTTGGGCAGCACGGCGGGGTCCAGGCGGGGGCTGCGCTTGGTCACGTCCGTATAGGGCAGCATGGTGGTGGGCTGGAGGATGTTGCCGATCACCGGGTACTCGAAGTTCACGCTCAGGAAAAAGGTCTGGGCGTCCTTGCCGACCAGGGCGCTCAGCAGCCGGACGGCGCTGGCCTGGTTCTTGCTGGTCTTCAGGATGGCCGCGCCCGTCGCGTTGCCCAGGTTGCCGATGTCGCCGTTCTTGAAAAAGTACGTCTCGACGGGGTAACTCAGGCGGTTCACGCGCTGGATGTAGTAGTGGTTGGTCAGCGCCACGTCGATCTCGCCCGCACGCATGGCCTCCAGCATCCCGACGTTGCTGGTCTTGTAGTCCTTGGGTTGCAGCGCCTTCATGCCCTCGATCCACGCCCTGGTGGTCGCCTCGCCGTGCTTGGCGATCATGCCCGCCAGGAAATCCTGGAAGGACGGGTAGCTCACGGTCCAGCCGATGCGGCCTTTCAGGCTGGTCATCTTGGGCAGGTCCAGCACGCTGTCGGGAAGCTGCTCGGGCTTGATCTTGCCCGGGTTGTAGGCCAGCACGCGAAACCGCAGGGTGGTGGGCAGCCAGGAGCGGTCGTCGGGCACGTAGTCGGCGGCCACGTTGCGGGTCAGGGCCGTGCCCAGCCGCACGAACCGGCCGTCCTGCGCAAGTTCGCCCAGCGCGCCCACGCTGTTGCCCCAGTACACGTCGGCGGGGCTGCGGGCGCCCTCCTCGCGGATCGCGGCGACCAGCTGGCTGTCGGTGCCGTAGCGCACGTTCACCTTGATGCCAGTCGAGCGCTCGAACTGCTGCACGATGGGGTCCACGAAAGTCTTGGCCCGGCCCGAGTACACGGTCAGGGTCTTGTTCGCCTGCGCCAGGGTGGTCCCGGTGAGCAGCAGGGCGGTCATCGCCAGCAGGAAGCGTTTCACGTCCGGAATCCTAAGTAACTTGATCGGGATTGTCAATCAGGGGGAGACGGCGGGGGGTGGGGGGAAGGGAAAGCTTTGCCGCTCACCCCCCTACCTGTCTTCCAGCGCCAGCTCGATCAGCCGGGTCACCAGCGCGCTGTAGCTCAGGCCCGCCGCCTCGAACAGCTTGGGGTACATCGAGGTGGTCGTGAAACCGGGCATGGTGTTGACCTCGTTGAGCAGCAGCTCGCCGGTCTCCTCGACATAGAAGAAGTCCACGCGGGCCAGCCCCGCGCAGTCGAGCGCCCGGAAGGCGGTCAGGGCCAGCGTGCGCACTCGCCCGGCCACCTCGGGGGGCAACGGGGCCGGAATGTGCATCTCGGCGCGGCCCTGGGTGTATTTGGTCTCGTAGTCGTAGAAGTCGGCGTCGAAGCGCAGCTCGCCCACCGGGCTGGCGATGGGCGCGTCGTTGCCCAGAATCCCGACCTCCACCTCGCGGGGCCTGAAGGCCGTCATCGCCTCCAGAATCACCCGGCGGTCGAGGGAAAAGGCCAGGTCGAGGGCCGCGTCCAGCTCCCCTGGCGCGCCGACCTTGCTGATGCCCACGCTGGACCCCAGGTTGGCGGGCTTCACGAAGAGGGGGTAGCCCAGTTCGTCGGCGCGGTCACGGACCTCCTGCGGCCCCCGCTGCCACTCGCCGCGCAGGGCCAAGCGCCACGCCACCTGCGGCACCCCCGCCGAGGCGAGCACCTGCTTGGTCATCACCTTGTCCATGCAGGCCGCCGACCCCAGCACGCCCGACCCCACGAAGGGGATACCCGCCAGCGTGAGCAGGCCCTGGACCGTGCCGTCTTCGCCCATCGGGCCGTGCAGCAGCGGAAAGACGGCGTCGTAGCCTTCCGCGCTGGCGGCGCGGTGCAGCACCAGGTCGCCGCCGGAGGACGTGGCCTGCCCCGTCTCCAGGGCGCGGGCGGTGTCGGTGGGCGCGAGCCAGCGGCCCTGCGGGCTGATCACCACTGGCGTCACGTCGAATTGGTCGCGCGGCAGCGCCGCCAACACGCTCCGGGCGCTCATCAGGCTGACCTCGTGTTCTCCGGACTGTCCGCCCGCCAGCAGCAGGATGCGTTTCTTCACGGGGCGCAGTATGGCACCCACGCCCCCGCAACAGGCGGCCGCAGAAGACCCGCCGGGAGGGGGGCAGGTCACTTTCGGCTCTTTGGTGACTCTCACATCCTCTGCTCAGGCTACGCTATGATGCCTACCGTCTAAATCACCCCGGTCCGGTTTCCCGCGCAGCTCAGGTTTGCGCCGCGTTCCGTACCACCTGCCCAGGAGGCACCATGAAGAAATTCGCTCTGCTCAGCTCCCTGCTTCTCGTCGGCTCGGCCTTTGCCGCAGCGCCCAGGGACACCCTGGTCGTGCAGCAGGCGGCCGACGTGCCCACGCTGGACCCGACCGCCACCTACGACACCGCCTCGGGCGCGATCGTCGAGAACATCTACGAGACGCTGGTGACCTACAAGGGGGCCAGCATCCGCGAACTCGAGCCGCTGCTGGCGACCAAGTGGGCCATCAGCAACGGCGGGCGGACCTACACCTTCGACCTGCGCAAGAACGTCAAGTTCCACTCGGGCAATACCATGACCTGCCGCGACGCCGAGTACTCCATCGAGCGCAACCTGGTCACCAACTCGGCCGAGTCGGGCAACTGGTTTATCGCCGAGAGCCTGCTGGGCACCGGCGCCAACGCCAAGGACGACAAGACCATCACCTGGGCCAGGATCGACCGGGCCGTCGAGTGCAACAACGCGGGCCAGCTGGTCTTCACGCTGCCCAAGGTGGACCCCGCGTTCCTGGCCAAGATGGCCTACCCCGGTCAGAGCATCGTGGACAGCAAGCACGCCATCGCCCAGGGCGAGTGGAAGGGCACGTCCGCCGACTGGGCCAACTGGGTCGGCAAGGACCTCCAGGGCAGCAACCTCAGCAAGCAGCCCAGCGGCACCGGCGCCTACAAGCTGGTGCGCCGCGACGCCAACGCGATCTTGCTGCAGGCCCACGACGCCTACTGGGGCAAGAAGCCCGCGATCCGCAACGTGGTGATTCAGAAGGTCCCCGAACTCGCCGCCCGTCAGCAGGCCTTCTTGCGCGGCGACGCCGACCTGATCGAGACCGGCGGCCGCGCCAATATCGAAGCGCAGCTCAAGGGCAAGCCCGGCGTGGTCGTGCTGGACAACCTGCCCAACACCACTGCCACCGCCGTGTTCATGAACGAGAACATCAAGGACCCCGCGCGCCTGGGCAGCGGCAAGCTCGACGGACGCGGCATTCCGGCCAACTTCTTCAGCGACGTGAACGTGCGCCGCGGCATGGCCTACGCCTTTAACTACGCCCAGTACATCAAGGACGTGCAAAACGGCAAGGGCAAGCAGCGCACCATGCTGCTGCCCGACACCTTCCCCGGCTACGACGCCGAGGTCAAGACCTACACCTACAACCCCAAGCAGGCCGAGGCCTACTTCAAGCGCGCCTGGGGCGGCAACGTCTGGAAAAACGGCTTTACCCTGAACGTGGCCTACCGCGCGGGCAGCGTGCCTGCCCAGACGGCCATGGAGATTCTCAAGCGCAACGTCGAGGCGCTGAACCCCAAGTTCCGCGTGAACATCCAGGCCAAGGAATGGTCCGCGATGCTCAACGACTCCAAGGCGGGCAAGGAACCCATGATCATCATCGGCTGGGCGCCCGACTACGCCGACGCCGACAACTTCATGTACACCTTCTACTCCAGCAACGGCTACTACTTCCCGCGCAACAACTGGAAAGACGCCAGCGTGGACAAGTGGCTCGAGCAGGCCCGCGCGACCACCAACCAGGCCACCCGCGACCGCCTGTACTCGCTGGTCGGCCAGCGCGCCTACGAGCAGGCCCCCTTCGTGCTGGTTCCGGCGGGCGTGTTCGTCACCGCGCACCGCGACAACCTGGTCGGCGTGAGCGCGCGGACCTTCAACCCCATGACTTCCTTTGACTACACCGGCACGCTCTGGAAGGACCTCAGCAAGAAGTAAGTGGGGGTTCGCTGACTCGCGGCGGGGCAGGCTCTCGGGGCCTGCCCCGCCCGTCTGTATGTCTGGCCCGGATGTGTGTATGGTGGGCTACTGGTTTCCTGGGAGCAGCTTCCGGCCCCCGCCTCCCGGCTCACCCACATTCACCACAGGCTCCCGGTTTGCGGCGACAATCTGCGCAAGCGCCCCCGCCGGGCATCCCCCGCTTCGAGGTCCCTCATGCTCAATTTCATCGTCCGCCGCCTCGTTCAGATTCCGCTGGTCATGCTGGCGCTGTCGGTGCTGATCGTGGCCCTCACCATGCTGCTCACGCCCGCGCAGCGCGCCGCCGGGTACATCCGCAGCGAGCAGCAGGCCGCGCAGCTCGAACGCATCATCCGCGACCGGGGGCTGGATCAGCCGTTTCCGGTGCAGTACGGCAAGTGGCTGCAAAGCACCCTGCAAGGCGACCTGGGCTTTTCCAAGTCGAGCGGCAAGCCGGTGCTCGAGACCATCGTCGAGCGGCTGCCCAACACCATCGAGCTGACGCTGGTCACGGCCATTCCGATTATCCTGATCGGCATCTGGCTGGGCACCCTCAGCGCGCTGAACAAGGACCGCTTTATCGACCAGGTGCTGCGCGTCTTTGCAGTGCTGGGCTACAGCCTGCCGACCTTCGTGCTGGGGATCGTGCTGCTGGCGGTGCTGTACGGCTACCTGGGCTGGTTGCCGGGCGCCGGGCAACTGGAGGTCATCAACCAGTTCGCGGTCGGGGACCTGCGGCGCTACACCGGGATGCTGGGCATCGACGCCCTGCTCAACGGGCGCTTCGACATCGCGCTCGACGTGCTGCGGCACCTGATCATGCCCGCGCTGACGCTCTTTATCGTGAGCAGCGCAACCATCCTCAAGGTGATGCGCAACAACATGCTCGAGGCGCTGACCAGCGACTACGTGCGCACCGCCCGCGCCAAGGGCCTCTCCGAGCGAGTCGTGAACCTCAAGCACGCCCGGCGCAACGCCCTGCTGTCCATCGTGACGCTGGGCGGCTTCACGGTGATCGGCCTGCTCAGCGGCTCGATCATCACCGAGACGATCTTCGCCTACCCCGGCATCGGGCAGTGGGTGGTGCAGTCGGCGCTGGCGCTCGACATCCCTTCCGTGCTGGGCTTTGCCCTGCTCTCCGCGCTGATCGTGGTGGTGGTCAGCACCCTGATCGACATCCTGTACGGTGTGGTCGATCCCCGCGTGAGGTTTGACTGATGACGACGGTCAGTGCTCCCCCCCAGTCCCAGCGCAGCGCCCTGCAAGGCTTCCTGACCTCGCGCCCGGTCATGAAGCTGCGGCGCAACAAGCTCGCCATGCTCGGGCTGCTGATTACCCTGCTGTTCGTGCTGGTGGCCTTTTTCGCGCCCTTTATCGCCCGGCCCTCGGCGGGGTCCAACTGCCTGCGTGACCTGGGGGTCAGCAGCCCCAACCAGATCTACAATCCGGCGGGCGGCGCGTTCTGGCAGGTGCTCTTCTCGGCGCCCGAGAGCTGCTACGCCATCGAGCGCGAGAGCTTCTCGCCCACGCCCACCCCGCCCAGCAGCGAGGCCATCTTCGGCACCAGCCAGGGCTACGACATCTTTTACGGCCTGGTGTGGGGCACCCGCACGATGTTCAAGCTGGGACTGATCATCGTGGGAATCACCCTGCTCACCGGGGTCATCATCGGCGCGATCAGCGGCTACTACGGCGGCTGGATCGACAACCTGATTCAGCGCTTTCTGGACGTGCTGTTCGCCCTGCCGGGATTGGTGCTCACCATCATCCTGATCACCTTCCTGAAGGCGAGCAATCCCGGCATTGACCCCTCGGTGCCGATCATCCTGGCCTTTGTCGCCACCGGCTGGGCCAGCTACGCCAAGATCGTGCGCGGCGACGTGATCCGGACGCGGCAACTCGAGTACGTGGACGCCGCCCGCAGCCTGGGCGCCCGCGACAACCGCCTGATTCTCAAGCACATCGTGCCCAACAGCCTCGCCAGCGTGCTGACCATCGCGGTGCTGGACCTGGGCACGGTGCCGCTGGGCATCGCCGCGCTGTCGTTCCTGGGCCTGGGCTTTCCCGCCGGCTACGCCGAATGGGGCCAGCTGGTGGACTTCGCCCGCGCCTGGCTGCAACCGCAGTACTGGTACGTGATGGTCTACCCCGCCGCCTTCATCATCCTGTTCAGCCTGGGCTTCAACCTGTTCGGGGACGCCCTGCGCGACGCATACGACCCCAAGACGCGCTGAGCCGTCTCCTCTCCTCCAGCCCCCGCTGTCTTTCGGCGGGGGTTTTTCCGCTTGGGCCGGGGAGAAGCGGGGCTTCAGGCGGGAGCCGCCGGGCGCGCGCACACCAGCAGCTCGCCGACCTCCTCGTCCCAGGCCACGCCGACCTGCCCGGAGCCTAGCTTTTCCAGCACCCGCGCGCTCGCCGGGTTGATGGTGGCGGTCTGCGCCGTGACGCGCCGGACACCGGGACGGGGGCCAGCAGCGCGGCAACCAGCGTGCCCACCGCCCCTCGGTCGCGTAGCCCCGGCCCCAGGCGCCGGGATTCAGGCCGTAGCCGATTTCCAGGTCGCCGTCGGCGGTGGGCTGGCCCGCTCGACCACCGTAGTGCTCGCGCTCCCGTTCCGGGCCGAAGGCGGCGAGCCGGGAAAAGCGGCAGCAGATCGCCCGGCCAGGCCGAGGGACAGGTCACCGTCAGCGGCCCGGCAGGCGTGGGAACGGTGGCCTGGAAGGTGTCACGAGCCAGGCGCGTCTCGATGACCTCGCGGGTGAGGGGCACGAGCAGCAGGCGGGGCATCTCGGCGTACGTGGGCGCCAGGGTAAGGGGCGGGCGGGGGTGGGCGCCTGCGCCGGATGGCGGAGGCTTGCCCGCCGCCTTAGCCCCGGCGCAGGCTCGCCTCGCGGACCCAGCCGGGCACCCCGGCGCGGGCCAGCGCGAACGCCAGCGCCGCGACGCTCCAGAGGCTCAGCACGGCGGCGGGCTGGGCCAGGCACGCGCAGCCCAGCAAGAAAGGCACGGCGGGGGCGGCGGCGGCTTGCAGGGCGGCGGTCAGGGCGGCGCGGGCAGGCGGCCCGGCCGGGTCGCGGGCGGCGCGGCGCGAGAGCCGCAGCGGCAGCAGGGCCAGGGCGGCGCCCAGCAGCGCCAGGGCCGCCACCCAGGCGGGGGCGAGCGGCGCGGGCCGGGTCAGCAGGTAGAGCAGTCCCAGCGGCACCCCCGGCGCAGCCAGGGCGGCGAAGGCCAGGGCCTGCGCCCGGCGCGCCGCGCGGGTCAGGTCGGCGGGCGCTCCGGCGTGCAGGTCGCGGGCCAGCGCCTCAAGCATTCGCGGAAGGGATGGGCGTCAGCAACTGCACCGTGGCGGGCACGCCGCCGACCTCCACGGCCTCGCCCTGGGCAAGTTCCTTGCGCAGCCGCGCGAGGCTCAGGCCAGCGGCGTGCAGGCCTGCCTGCCCCACGGCCCGGCCCTCCCGCGTGACCTCGGCGTGGTCGGGCAGGCCCTCGCCAGCGAGCCGCGCGAGGTGGTAGCGGGCATTGCCGCGCGCCTCCAGCCGGGCCATGATCTCCTGTCCCACGTAACAGCCCTTGCGGTAGCTGATGGCGGGGAGGAGGCCGCCCACGTCCAGCCCGACCTCGGGGAGCAGGGTGCCCGTGAACCCGTCGCGGACCACGTCGGGAATCCCGGCCCGGACCCGCGCCGCGTCCAGCTGCGCCAGCCCTGTCTCCTCTCCCCCCAGCGCCGCCAGCACTTCCGGCTCCTGGCGGGTGAGGTAGTGGAGGTCCACGCCCGGCTCGCCCGCGCGGTTGACCCGTCCGGCCAGCACGGTCCCCCCCGCCAGCTCGACACTCTGCGCGTCCCCGCCCGCCGGGTCCCAGCCGGGGACGCCCTGCCCGCCCCAGACGTGGACGGTCCGCAGCTCGGCGGACAGGTCTTCAAGCTCCACCTGGTCGAAGATGATGTAGCGCCGCAGCCGCGCGGCCAGGGCCGGAGCCTGCCCCGCGTCCAGGTGCAGGTACACGTCGCCCTGGCGCTTGTAGGCCCGCGCGAAGAATTCGATCTGGCCGCGCACGTTCAGAAAGCAGCAGGCCACCACGCCGGGCGTCGGGGCGCCGCGCAGGTCACCTGTCATCTGGCCCTGCGCAAAATCCACCCGGTCGGCGCCGGTCAGCCGCAGGGCACTGGAAGGAAGCCGGGTCCACATGGGGGCAGGGTACGGGAAAAGCGCTCGGCGGATAGTGGGGAGGGGGAAAGGGCCGCCGGGCCAGGGTCCACGCCCATTTCAGGGTCAGGGGAGGCGGGGATGATCGCGCGCGCCCTCCCGGCTTGCCCCTCCCCGCCTCAGTCGCTCGCCACGGCCAGCTCACGGGGGGCGTAGCGGGCCTGCTGGGCCTCGCGGGTCAGGTGCCAGCGGGCAAGGTCGGCGGCGGCCTCGCGGATGATCGCGTCGGCGTGCGGCAGGGCGGCGCGGCGGCTTTGCAGGTTGCGGCTCACGATGGCGGTGAGGTCGTCGAGGTTGTAGAGGTGCGCGCCGGGGACGCTGCCGATCTCGGGATTCAGGATGCGCGGCACGCTGATGTCGATCAGAAACATGGGCCGCTCCGGGCGCCCGGCCAGGGCTTCTTGCACGCCCTCGCCGTTCAGGACGTAGTGGGGCGCGGCGCTCGAGGCGATCACCACGTCGGCTTCCGGCAAGACCTCGTGCAGGTACTCGGCGGCGCAGGCGCGGCCCCCCAGGCGGTCGGCCAGCTGCCGGGCGCGCTCGGCGGTGCGGTTGACCACGATCACGTCGCCGACCCCTGCCGCCCGCAGGTGGGTCAGGGTCAGCTCGGCGGTCTCGCCCGCGCCCAGGATCAGGGCGGTGCGCCGGGTCAGGTCGCCCAGCGCGGCCTGCGCGAGTTCGACGGCCGCACTCGACACGCTGACCACCCGGTCGCTGAGGCCGGTTTCGCTGCGCACCCGCTTGCCGGCGGCCAGCGCCCCCTGCGCGACCTTGTTCAGCACCTTGCCGCAAAGCCCGCGCGCGTGCGCCTGCTGCCAGGCCCGCTTGACCTGGCCCTGAATCTGGGTCTCGCCAATCACCAGGCTGTCGAGACCTGCCGCCACCCGGTAGAGGTGCGCCACCGCCGCGTCGCCCCGGTGGACGTACAGGTGGCCTTCGAGCGCGTAGCCCCAGGCGCCCTCAAAGGCGCTGACCGGATCCCCCTGCACCCCGGCGAGGTAGATCTCGGTGCGGTTGCAGGTGGCGAGCAGCATGACCTCCCCGGCGTGCAGCGAGAGGTGCTCCAGCAAGGCCTCTTCCTCGCCCGCGCGCACGGCGGCCCGCTCGCGGACCTCGACCGGGGCGGTCTGGTGGTTGAGGCCCACCACCACGAAGTCCAGCGGGGTGGGGTGCGCCGCGTGCGGCTGGGCGAGCAAGGCGCGGGCGGTCGGGCAGGCCAGGGTCACGCGGCGCCCCCGGCCAGCCGCACGTCAGGCAGGCCCAGCGCGGCGCGGATGTCGGCGCGCAGGCCCGCCAGACCCTGCTCGCGCTCGGCGGCCGGCAGGGTGAGGGCCTGCTCACGGCGGGCGGCCCAGGCGTCCAGCGTGGCCTCGGCAGGCAGCAGCCCGGCGACGCGCTCGCCCAGCGCCTGCGCCAGCAGCGGCAACTCGCGCCCGCTGCTCACGGCGACCTGCACGGCCCCGCGCCGGGTCACGGCGGGAAAGCGCAGGTTGCCTTTTGCCGCGTCGCCCGCGTGGCTCACCAGCGCGCCCGCTGCGCGTGCCCCGGCCGCCACGGCGTCGTTCACGTCGCTGCGGTCGGTCGCGCAGACCACCACCCGCTTGCCGCGCAGGTCGTCCGGACCGTAAGGGCGGCGCAGCACCTCCACCGGCAACGCCGCCAGCTCGGGATGCAGGTCGGGCGCCACGACGGTGACGTGCAGGCCCGCCTCCAGCAGCGTGCGGGTCCGGCGCAGGGCCACCCGGCCGCCCCCAACCACCAGTGCCCGTTCACCATGCAGATCGAGGAAGGCCGCCAGACTCATCGGGCGCAGCATAGCGTCTGGACCCCGGGGCGGGCGTCCCCGACCGAACGGTCAGAAACCCGGCAGGGACGGGGTTTTTGCCGGGCGACGGCCCGCCGGGAGTGGCCGGTCTGGAAGTTGGCCGCCTCAGGGCTGGTCCCAGGCCACGCCAGCCGGATCGGGCGCGGATTGGAGGCGCAGGCTCAGAAAAGCCTCGATCACCCGGGGATCGAACTGCCTGCCCGACTCGGCGCGCAGCAGCGCCAGGGCCTCCTCTACCGTCAGGGCGGCGCGGTAGGGCCGGGCGTGGGTCAGGGCGTCGAACACGTCCACCACCGCGAAGATGCGGGCCAGAGGCGCGATGGCCTCGCCCTTCAACCCGTCGGGGTAACCGCCGCCGTCCCAGCGTTCGTGGTGCGAGCGGATCACCGCCAGCACCCCGGCGGCCAGGCCCGGAATGCGCCGCGCCAGCGCCTCGCCCGTCTGCACGTGCGCCTGCATCTGCCCCCACTCGTCGGGCGTCAGGCGGCCCGGTTTGAGCAACACGCCGTCGGGCACACTCAGCTTGCCGATGTCGTGCAGGTAGGCGCCCTGGCGCAGCAGGTCGAGGTCCTCGTCGTCCAGCCCCAGGGCGCGGCCCAGCCGCAAGGAGAGCGCCACCGTGCGGGCGGTGTGGCCCTGGGTCTCGTAGTCGCGGGCTTCGAGGGCCAGGCCCAGCGCCAGCAGCGTGCCTTCGCGGGTCGCCAGGGCGCGGGCGGTCTCGCGGGCGCGTTCCAGCGCCACCGTGCCGGTGTTGGCAAAGGTCCTGAGCAGGCCCTCGTCGCGCGCGCTGAACTCCGGCGCGAGGCGCCCCACGCTGAGCACCCCCAGCAGCTCGCCCGCAGGCGTGCGCAGCGGCGCGAACAGCGCGGACTGGCGGGGCGAGCCGTCCAGCAAGACCGCTCCCGGAGGAAAGGCGGCGCGCTGCACGTGCAGCACGGGCGCGGCGCCCAGCGCGGCCTGCCACGACAGCCCCTGGCCGCGCGCCAGCGTCACGCCCAGCTCGCGGGCATGTTCGCCCGCCTGGGTGGTGACCCGCAGCACGTCGGCTCCCGGATCGAAGCGCAAAAAGAGCGCGTAGCGGGTACCCAGCAGGCTCACGCTCAGCCGCGTCAGGATGCCCTCGACCTGCCCCGGCGACCGCGCCGCCAGCAGCGCCCCGCTGAGTTCCAGCAGCGCGGTCAGGGCGGTTCGGTCGTCAGGGTTCATGTGCCTGCACCTGTGGGCCGGTGTTCACGCGCCGTGCAGACTCTCGCCTCACCAGGACCGGACCGCGCAGCACGACCACAGCGTAAATCGTGACACATTTCATCCGGGCTGGGGCACCGGGGGTGGGCGCCCCCCCCGCCGCTGCGGGTCAGGTGGGGCGGGCGGCGGCAGCCACGGCCTGCGCGGCGGCGTCGGCCAGGGCCTCCAGCGAGGCGCCTTGGGCGACCGTCACGCGGGTGAACCCGGCCTCACGGGCGGCGTCGGCGGTCTGGGGTCCCATCGCGGCGACCACGAAGTCGGTTCCGGCCAGGGCGGCGAGGTGCCGGGCCGCGCTGCCCGAGGCGAGCGTGACCACGTCGGCGCCCCGCAGCCGGGCCAGCGCGTGTTCGCCCGGCTGGGCAGGTTCGGTGCGGTACAGCTCGGCGCGCTCGTAGCGCAGGCCGCGCGTGACCAGCGCGCGCTCCAGCTCGTCTTCCGCAAGCTGGCTGGTGAGGTGCAGGGTGACCTCGCCGGGCCGGGCGGGCAGTTCGGCGCCGAGGTGCCGCGCGCCCGGCGTGGCCGGAACGAAGTCGGCGCGCAGGCCGCGTTCCGCCAGCGAGCGGGCCGTGCTGGGACCAACCGCCGCCAGCCGCACCCCCGCGAGGTGCCGCGCGTCCAGGCCCAGCCGCTCCAACTGCGTGAACAGCGCCGTTACCGCTTGGTTGCTGGTCAGCAGCAGCCAGCCCACCCCGGCGAGGTCGCGCAGCCGGGCGTGCAGGGCGGCCTCGTCGCCGGTCTCGGCAAAGCGGATCAGCGGCACCTCCAGCACCGAGGCCCCGCGCGCCCGCAGCACGTCAGACAGGCCACTGGCCCCGTCCCGCGTGCGGGTCACGGCCACGCGGCGCCCGGCCAGCGGGCCGCCGAAGTCGGGCGCCGCGTGTTCGGCGTGGTCGAACCAGCGCAGGGTCTCGCGCAGCCGCACGACCTCGCCCACCACCGTCACGGCGGGCGCCTCCAGCCCGGCCTCGCGCACCCTGTGGGCGATGGTGGCGAGGGTCCCGGTCGCCACCCGCTGCTGCGGGGTGGTGCCCCACTGCACGGTGGCGGCGGGGGTCTCCGGTGCCCGGCCCGCCTGGATCAGTTCGGCGGCGATCTGGTCGAGGTTGCGCACGCCCATCAGGAGGACCAGCGTGTCCACACCGGACAGCCGCTCGTAGTGGGCGCCGCCCTCCTTGGTGTTGCCCGTCAACACTGCAAAGGAGCGGGCGGCCTCGCGGTGGGTGACCGGAATCCCGGCGTAGGCGGGCGCGGCGACGGCGCTGGTCACGCCCGGCACGATCTCGAAGGGCACCCCGGCCTCCGCGCAGGCCTCGGCCTCCTCGCCGCCGCGCCCGAAGACGAACACGTCGCCGCCCTTGAGCCGCGCGACCCGCTGCCCGCCCCCTTCCTGCGCCTTGGTCACGATCAGGGCGTTGATCTGCTCCTGCGAGATGTACTCGGAAAAGCCCTTCTTGCCCACGTAGATCGTCTGGGCCTGCGGGCAAAAGCGCAGCAGCTCCGGATTGGCGAGGTAGTCGAACAGCACCACGTCCGCCTGCCTCAGGGCCTCGGCGCCGCGAAGCGTCAGCAGGCCCGGATCGCCCGGCCCCGCCCCGATCAGGGAGACGAAGGCGCGGGAAGGCGCGGCAGGCTGGGGCGCGGAAGCGGCGTCGGTCATGGGCCACAGGCTAGCGGGCAGCGGCGGGGACAAATGCGGGGGGCGCGAGGCGGGCCGCCCACAAAAAAAAGCGCCCTTCCGGACGCTGATAGGAAAAAGATAGCGCGTTATGCAGGGGGGGTCAAGGGATGCAGCCCGATTTTTTCCCGAGCACGCACCCCACAGGGACCCGGGGAGAGGGGGCCAGCTCAGTCGGCGGCGCTGGCGGGGGCCGTCTCCTGCGGGTCGAGGGGGTGGGCGGCCGTGTCGTGCAGGCCCGCGAAGCGCAGATGCCGCTGGCGGATGAACCACAGGTTCTCTCGCGGTCGTTGGGCAGGACGAAGGAGGCGTCGGAGGTTTCGGACGGGCTGAAGACGACCAGCCCCCGGTGGAAACGCCCCCGCGTCAACCCGCTCTCCAGGGGCCGGGGGACCGGGGCGCGGGGAGCGGGTGCAATCCTCGACGCGCACGAACTTCTGGGGATGAAAGGCGAGCATGGTGGCTCCACTGTGGGCCAGCGGCCAGCCCACGAGCAGCCTGTGAGGGCGTCTTTTGCCACAAGCGCGGCGGCGGCGCCGCCGGCTCCAGGACCCGTCAAGGCCCCGCTCAGGCGTGGTCGGCCGTGCCCGCGTCCACGCCGACCGGGACCTCGGGCAGCTCGGGCAGGCTGTAGCTGTGGGCGAGCTGGGGCATCTCCAGCGATTCGTGGCCCCGGTTGACCAGCGCGCCGCCCGCGTAAGCCGCCACGCTGCTGAGGGTCAGTTCCCAGTTGCGGCGCTGCCCCGCGTGCGCGCCGAAGATGTAGGCCAGGCGGTCAAATTGCGAGTTGGTCCGCAGCAGCGACTCGATCTGGAGAATCAGGTGCCCCGGCTTGTCTTGTGGGTAGACCCGGAAGTCGGAGGTGCCCGCGTCGGGGTGCAGCCGCAGCGTGCGGACGCGGAAGCCCAGGGGGTCGATGTGCTCCACGACGACCCGGCCCCGGCGCACCAGCATCATCTGAATCCACAGGCGGGTGCCCACCTCGACGGGCGGGATGGGGCCGTCCAGCCCCCGGAAGTACGCCAGCCATTTCGGCGCGTGGTTAGGCAGGTGCTCGCGCCAGTGCCGGGCGATCTCCTCGGGGGAGCGCTCAGCCCCCTCCAGTTCCACCCAGTAGCGGCGGCGGGTCAGCGGCCCCACGCCGTCTTCGGGGGTGGAGGGGCGCAGGGGATCGGGCGGCCCCTTCAGGGCGTAGGCGGCGGCGGCGAGGGCAGGCAGGGCGAGAATGCGCAGCAGTCGGGACATGGGGAGAGACCTCCAGGTGAGATGGGGGCGGGGCCGGGCAACGCGGGTAGGGTAGCCGCCGTGCTCGCAGCGGGGGTACGGCCGGGGTTCATGCAGCCGAAAGGGAGGCAGGATGGGGGGGACATGACCCCGGACCCCCTCCCCCACCTCGCCCGCGCGGAGGCCGCCGCACACGCCCGGTACGGGGCAGGCGGCGCGGCCCGGCGCTTCGGTCCGCTGGTAGCCGTCCACGCCGGGCCGAAGCTGCCCGTCAACGCCGCCTGGCACGGCGGCGCGGGGGAAGTCACGGCAGCCGACCTCGCCGCCTTCGAAGCCTTCAGCGCCGCGCATGGGCAGCCCGCGACCCTGCACCTGCTGTCGCACGCCGCGCCTGCGCTGCTGCCGCTGCTGAGCAGCCGGGGCTACGCGCTGAAGGCTGTCCTGCACGCCTACACCCATGACCTGACCGACCTCCCGGCGCGTCCCATCCTCACGGTCCGGGAAGAGCCGGACCCCGGCGCCTGGGCCGCCCTCTCCGCGCGGGGCTTCGGGGCGGGAACGGAGGCGATAATGCGCCTCGTCGGCCACGCGCCCGGCACCGTCCGGCTGGTGGCGGAGGTCGGGGGGCAGCCTGCCGGGACCGCCGCCCTGAGCGTGACAGGGGGAGTGGCCGCCCTCTACGGCACCTCCACGCTGCCGGAGTTCCGGGGGCGGGGCGTGCAGACGGCGCTGCTGGCCGCGCGGCTGCACCTCGCCGCCGACCGGGGGCGGGGGGCCAGCCTCGCCAGCGTGTTCGTGACGCCGGGCAGCGGGAGTGAGCGCAACGTGCGGCGGGCGGGGTTCGGGCTGGCGGGGATGCGGCTGACGTTCACGCGGGGGTAACACAGTGCTCCGCCATTGCGCGGAGGCGCGGGCAAAACCGGGCTGCGAGACTGCGGAGATGCAATCCGCCGACCTCGTTCGCCTCGCCCTGCCGCTCCACGGCCTCACCGACTCGCCCTTCACCGTTCTGCGCAGCCTGGGCGATACGGTAGCGCGGGTGGACACGCCCGCTGGCCCCACGGTCCTGCGGGTCTGCGAGCCTGGAACGGCGGAAGCCCGGCTGGCAGAAGTGAGCACCTTTCAAAATGCCGCTGCTGAAGCTGGACTCACTGTTCCCCACCGCGAGGCCGCCCGCGCCCTGGCCCTGCCGGACGGAACGCACCGCTGGACTGTCCGCTCGACCTGGGTGGACGGGGAGGCGCCCCGTCCGGTGACGGCGGAGCTGGCGCGTGCACTGGGGAAGGCGACGGCCCAACTGCACGCCCTGGACTTCCATCCGCCGCAGGACTGGACCGGCCCGGTGTACGGGGCCGCCTGGCTGCGCGGATGGTGGGAGGCCGGGGCCCCGCGTCACCTGAGCGCCGACGACCATGAGCGCTGTGCGCCCGCCGTCGCCCAGGCCGCCATCTTCATGGAGGCACACGCGGCGGAGGCACGGGTCATCCACTCGGACCTGCACTTCGGCAACGTGCTGCTGGCTCCGGATGGGCAGGCCGCCGTGCTCGACTTCGACGGGTGCGCTGTGGCCCATCCCGCCTTCGACCTCGCGTTGACGGAGCGGGAACTGCTCGACTTCCCGGAGGCCGGAACACTTACGGAGGCCTACCGTGCGAGCTACGCGGGGCAGAGCAGGCAGCCCTACCCCTTTGAAGCGGTGGAGCAGTGCCGCGCCGCTACAGGAACCGCCTTTCTGGAGTGGGTGTATGGAAGCAGGAATCCAGAGGTCCGCGCCCAGAAGGAAATGTGGGTGCTCCCGCTCCTGGATGACCTCGCGCTCCTGGGCTGAGGCTCAGGTTCCGGGGTTCGCCGCCCGCACCGCGTCCCGCACCGCCGCACACACCGCCTCCTGCACCAGCGCCCCCAGCAGCAGCGGGTCGGCGGCGGGCCGGGTGCAGGAACTCAGGACGAAGGCGCTGTCCCCGTCCCAGAAGGTGTGGCTGGGGTGAATCACCCGGCCCAGCGCAGCTTGCGCGGCGTCCGCGAGGCGGCGGGCGTCGTTCTTGGTCAGCGTGTGCTCGGTGGCGACCGCGATCAGGGTGGTGCTCTCCACCTCGCCCGGCGTGAAGGCGGCGGCGCCCGGCCCCACGCCCGGCCCCGCCAGCACCCCGCCGCGCTCGTCCAGCACGTCCCCGATGGGATTGACGACCGCCAGCGCGCCTGCGGCCACCCCATGCCGCTCCAGGTACACGCTGCCCAACCCGCCCGGCACGGCCCCCACCCCCAGGTACTTGCCCGCCGTCGTGCCTGTGCCCGCGCCGACGCGCCCGCGCCCGACCGGGGCACTTGACGCCGCCCGCGCCGCGAGTTCGCCCTCGCGCTCGCCGGGGCGGGCGGCCGGGTCGCCCACCCCCAGGTCGTACACCACCGCCGCCGGGACGAGGGGCACCCGCGCCCAGGGGGTCTCGTGGCCCACCCCGCGTTCTTCCAGCACCCGCACCACCCCGCTCGCCGCCGCCAGCCCGAAGGCGCTGCCGCCCGTGAGCAGCAGGGCGTGGACCCGCTCGACTTTCTTGTCGGGCGCGAGCAGCACCCCCTCGCGGGTGCCGGGGCTGGGGCCGAGAAAGGACGCCGAGGCCACCGCGCCCGCGTCCGGGCAGAGGATCACCGTGCAGCCGGTCAGGCCCACGGGGTCGGTCCAGTGGCCCACGCGAAAGCCGGGCACGGCGGTCAGGGTGGCGTTCATGATCCGTCCTCCGCGCCAAAGAGAAGGGGTTGGCCGGTCCGGGCCGCTTCGCGTTCGCCGGTCTTGACGGGTTTGCGTTCCAGGCTCACGTTCAGCGCCCCGGCAGGCACCTGGGGCCGCTTGCCCTCCAGCACCTCCGCCACGGTCAGAAGCTGAATGCGCGGAAAGGACTGCCCGCCGTACACGTACACGCCCGCCTTCGCGGCCTCGTCACGCATTCCCCGGGTCGGTGCGTCCAGCGTCAGAAACACACCCAGCGCCGCTTTCTCGCGTGTCACCGTGCCCACGAGGTCGCGCACCATCGTCGGGTTGAGGTTCTTGCCGCCCTTGACACTCACGATCCCCTTTTCGAGCCGTTCACCCCCCGGCGTGCGGAAATACAGCAGCCCGTCTATCCCGGTGTCGCCGCCCTTTTTCCCCTTTTTGTTCGCGGCGGTCGCCCCATACGGCTGCGCCCCGATCAGCCCCACGATCCAGAACTGGAACTGAAAGGCGTCCTGGGCGAACAGATACCGCGCCGCGTCCTCGTCTCCCGGCGTGCCCTCCACCGTGAAGTCTGCGCCTACTCGCAACCCGAACTCGCTCTCCAGCCGCGAGGTCATCAGCGCCACCGACAGGTGCGTAATGTCAATCCCGCGCCACCCCCGCCCCAGCCGCTGCGCCGCCACCACCGCCGTCCCGCACCCGCAAAAGGGGTCCAGAACAATGTCGCCGGGGTTGGAGGACGCCGCGATGATGCGCTCAAGGAGGGCGACAGGTTTTTGCGTGGGGTAGCCGAGGCGTTCAGCAGCGTGAGAAGAAAGCGGCGGGATGTCATCCCAGAGCGTTTGGATTTTTTCGCCCGGTGCAACGTCCAGATACCGTTTGAGCCTTAAACGGCCATCTTGTTTGGCTGGGAAGTAGAGGAGGCCCTTCCTATCATATTCTTGCATCACGCTCAGACTAACAGCCCATCCATTCGGATGCGGCTTATATGTAACTCCATTGCTAGCCAAATAATCATACCGTAAGTTAGGTCTTACACTTGGATTTCTGAGGTTTTCAGTTGCATAGTATCTACCACTTTCGTCCCGTTTACCAAAGTTTTTCTCGGCATACTCCTTGCTATAAGGTCTATAAATCTGATTCCAGGTAAAGTTCTTGGACTTGGCGTAGTACAGGATAGAATCCGTTACGTCTCCATAACCCCTGCTCACATTCCCATGTGAACTCGTCCGCTTCCAGATAATCTCATTCCTGAAGTTCTTTGCGCCAAAAATCACGTCCAGAATCATCTTCAGGTAGTGGCTGGCGGTGGGGTCGCAGTGGAGGTATAGGCTGCCCGTATCCTTCAGGACCCTGTGCAGTTCGACCAGGCGCTCGGCCATCATCACGAGGTAGGCGCTCAGGTCGTTTTTTCTGAGCGTGCCGACGATCAGGTGGAGCAGTTCGGAGAGGGGACCGTGCGCGGCGGTCAGGCGGATCAGGGCTTCCTCGGCGTCCTGGGTCCATTTCCAGGTGTCCTCGAACGCCAGAATCTGCGCGGCGCTGCCGCCCCCCTTGTGGTCGTGAAAGATGACGTTGTAATCGGCGTTCGAGTTAAAGGGCGGATCGAGGTAGATCAGGTCCACGCTCGCATCCGCAAAATGCTCCCGCAACACGCCGAGGTTGTCGCCGTAAAAGAGCCGGTTGATTGGGGGAGAGGTCATTGAGGGGAAGGGTAGCGCGGCGGCGTTCGGGGTAAGTTGCGATATGGCCGAGACCATCACGTTCGCCTCCGAGGACCGCCTGCTCGCGGGGTATGTCGCCCGGCCCGAGGTCACGGGCAGGCAGGCCCCCGGCGTGCTCGTCATTCACGAGATTTTCGGCCTGACGGACGCCATGCGCGGGGTGGCCGACCGCCTCGCGCGGGCCGGCTACGTGGCGCTCGCCGTGGACCTCTTCGCGGGGCAGAGCCGCGCCGTGTGCATGAGCCGGATGCTGGCCGGGACCTTCCTGCACCCGCTGGAGCACCAGGGCGTGCGCGACACCCGCCGGGCGCTAGAGGCGCTCTCGGGGCTGGACGGGGTGGACCCCTCCAGGCTGGGCGCCGTCGGTTTCTGTCTGGGCGGCTCGCTCGCCGTGGCGATGGCCTGCACCGATGACCGGGTGAGGGCCATCGCGCCCTATTACGGCTTCAACCCGAAGCCGCTGGAGGCCGTGCGGCGCAGTTGCCCGGTGGTCGGCAGCTACCCCGAGAAAGACCCCACGGCCCGGCATGGCCTCGCGCTGGAGGCCGAACTGACGGCGGCGGGCATCCCGAACGACATCCAGGTCTACCCCGGCACCCGCCACTCCTTCGCCACCCCCGGCCCCACCTTCGACCCGCTGGCGAGCGTGGACGCCTGGAACCGGGTGATGGCCTTTTTCGACGACCATGTGTGACGGGAAGTTCGAGGGTGCCGGCGAAGCGTGGAAGCACCGAAGCGGGGCGAACTGGCCAGGCGGCGAAGCGGAGGGGCAGGACCGGACGCCCTCCGATGGCCTGCCTTCCCCCGGCCGCCCGACCCGCTGGCGGCACGACGGGACCCCGGCTCCACCGGGAGAGCCGGGAGCCGGGGGCGGGAGAGGGTGGGGCTCAGCGCAGCAGGCGGTTGCCCTTGTAGGTCAGGGTGTTGAGCGGGCGCCGCGCCGTCTGGGCCGACAGGCCCCTCAGCGTGTCGGTGGCCTGGGCGAAGTAGAGGATGGCGTGGGCCGCCGCGTCGCTCATCTGGTCGAGGGCCGTGACGTTGACGTTGGCGAGGGTGTCGCAGGCCTGGTGGTAGCACGGGTCGTAGGCCACGCCCGCCGCGCCGCCGAACAGCGCGGCCTCCTCCGGCGTCTTGCGGCCCTCGGCGCCCGTAAAGAGACCCCCGGCGGGAATGCCGACCCCGATAAAGGGGCCGTAGTCGGACCGGCCGCTGAACTCGGTGGGGCGCGACGCCAGCCCCTGCGTCTCGAAGTAGTCCACGAAGACCCGCTCGATGGTGTCCGAGCCGGGAGGCCCCGCCTGACTGTCGGAGCCGTCGCCGTCGTAGACGAAGCGGGCGAAGTTGGGCGAGCCGACCATGTCGAAGTTGAGATTCAGCGCGATGTTCGCCTGGGCCTCGGGGCCGAGCTGGGCCACGTAGTACTCGGAACCGAGCAGCCCCTCTTCCTCCGCGCCCCAGAAGGCGAAGCGCACCTGGTTGCGCGGCTGGATGCCGAGCTTGGCCATCTGGAGGGCCGTCTCCAGGATGGCGGCGCTGCCGCTGCCGTTGTCGTTGATGCCGGGGCCTTCCTCCACCGAGTCGAGGTGCGCGCCGACCACCACGACGTGATCAGTCCGGCCCGCCTGCGTGTCGGCGATGACGTTGGTGGTGGTGCGCTGCTGCTCCTCGATCTCGACTTTCAGGTCGGCGGAAGCGCCGTTCAGGGCGCGGCCGACCTCGAAGCTGGCGCCCAGCACCGGGATGGTCACGCCCGAGTCGGCCCCGCCGAGGGTCCCGGCGATCACGCCCGTGCGGCCCGGCTGGCCCTCGTTGAAGACGATGACGGCCGTGGCCCCCGCCGCCTGGGCGTTGAGGGCCTTTTGCGCAAAGGAGCAGGTGCCGCGCTGCACGAGCGCAATGTTGCCCCTGGTGAAGCCCGCGAAGTCGCCCGCCTCGCAGCCGCTGGTCGAGGACGGCGCGGGCGGGGGCGGCAGCGTGAGGTCCACGCCCTGCACCTGCCCGGAGACCTGCCCCTCGGGGCTGAAGGTCATGGACGTGAAGTCCTGCCCCCGGATCAAGGTCCGGGCGGTGGGGGCCGTCTGCGCCAGCGCCGAGCGGTCGAGGAAGACCGGGTAGGTGAAGGGCTGGAGGCGCACGCTGTACCCGGCGGCCTCCAGTTGCCGCTGCACGTAGGCGGCGGAGGCGGCGTAGCCGGGCAGGTGGGCGGCGCGGTTGCCGCCGTTGTTGTCCGCCAGCCTCTGGAAGACGTCCAGGTGCCGCCGGACGCCCTCCGGGGTGACCGCCCCGCGCAGGCTCGCCGTCAGGTTGAGGGGCGCGTCGGGCAGGCACGAGATCAGGGGCCGCGCCCAGTCGGCGTGGTCGTAGTGGATGCCGTCCCCGGCGTCGGTGACCACCAGCCGCAGTTCCCCCTTGCCCGCCACGTTCACGTCCACGGTCTTGGTCGTGCTCGCGCCCGTCATCGTGCCCGAGTCGTAGACCTTCTCGTTGTCGAGAAAGACCTGAAAGACGACGCTGCCGCGGTTCCCCACCTCGTCGTCCACGCCGATGTCGGCCGTGAAGCGGGTGCACACCGCTCCCGTCCCCTGGAGGCTGAAGCGCAGCTCGCTGCCCGCGTGGGTGCCGAAGCCCCGCTGGTAGGTCTTGCCGTCAAGGGTGATCGTCCGGCCGTCCCCGGCGGCCCGCTCGCCGTTGCTGCGGTCGATCTCGATGGGACCCCAGGCATTCCTGGCGGCCAGGATCGGCTCGTAGTACAGGTTGTTCTGGCCGGGGGTCAGGCTGAGGGCGCCGAGCTTCCCGGCGGGCGCCGTGTACGACCAGGGGTAAGAGACGCCGCCCGCGTAGGGGTCCGCCCCGGCAGGCAGACTCGGCTGCGGCTGACCGCAGGCGGCGAGGGACAACGTGAGGACTCCACCGAACCAGAGGCGGCCGCGAACACCTTGCTTCATGCTGTTCTCCCAGGACCCACATCGAAAGGACGCCCCGGAGCTTGCTGTGTGGGTCTCCCCCCCATCGTGACCCCCCGGCGAGCCTCAGCGCCTTTAGCGAGTCCTCATCCCTCGTGACCCGCGTTCATGTGGCGACTGGGGTCGGCCCGCGCCACAAAAAAGCCCCGCCGGAGTGACGGGGCCGGGGAGGTCACTGGACCTTTCAGGGCGTCTTGAGCGCGTAGCCGATCCCGCGCACGGTGCGGATGATCCCGTAGCCGTCGAGGTCGCGCAGCTTGGCGCGCATGTTCGCCATATGCACGTCCACCACGTTGGAGTTGCTGGGCAGCTCGCCGTTCCAGACCTCGCGCTCGATCTCCTGGCGCGAGTACACGCGCCCCGGCTGCCGGGCCAGGAAGGTCAGCAGGTCGAACTCCTTGGGCGAGAGCCGGACCTCGTGGCCGTTGTAGTGGCACAGCCGCTTTTGCGGATGGATCTCCAGCGCCCCGATGGAGATCACCTCGCCGTGCTGCTGGTGCCGGAGCTGAACCTTGACGCGCGCGACGAGTTCCTCGGGGTGAAAAGGCTTGGTCATGTAGTCGTCGGCGCCCGCTTCCAGCAGGTTGACCTTGCGGTCCACGGCGTCCATCGCGGTGAGGATGATGATGGGCACGCTGCTGGTCTTGCGCAGCCGCCGGGCGATCTCGGCCCCGTCGAAGTCGGGCAGACCCAGGTCGAGAATCACGAGTTCAGGGCTGTTCTCGCGCGCGCTGGTGAGGCCCGTGACCCCGTCGGGCGCGGTCAGCACCCGGTAGCCCGCCTGTTCCAGCTCGTACTGGACGACGCGGCTGATGTCGGGGTTGTCTTCGATCAAGAGGATGCGTTGTTCCATGATGGGGTGCCTTTGTCTCCCGGCCTGAGCCTGTTTATTCCGCATCGTAGGGGCCGGGAGGGCCGGGGCGGGTAACCGGGCCGCTTTACGGACTCTTAACGCCCGGTCAGCTTTCTGCGGGCACCTGCACCGAATCCACCTGCACGCCGTACCGGAGCAGCAGGGTCTTGAGCCGCTGCATGGCGCCGACCGCCCGCGCGCGCTCCTGCGGCGCGAAGACCAGCGTCAGCCGGGCAGGGTGGCCGGGGCGCGGCTCCTGCGCCTGCACCTGAAGGGGCCGCGCAAAGGCCGCGTCGTGCAGCACGTCGCGCAGGATGCGGGCGAAGGTCAGCTCGTCCACCCCGTCGAGCGTGAAGGCGATCCCCTGCGGCGCGGAGGCCGGTGCAGCGTCGGTCATGCGGGCCAGGGTAGCGGTCCCGGGAGGGCGCGGGCCAGGAGCCTCTCTACAATGGCCCCCATGACCTGGCACGGTGAACCGACCCTAGAGCGCCTGAACGGGGCCGACCTGTATTTCGAGGCGACCGGCCCGGAAGATTCGCCCCAGCCGCCCCTGGTCTTCTTGCACGGCGGTCCCGGGTACAACAGCTTTTCCTTTCGGGAACTGTTCGGGGACCGGCTGGAACACCGCCGGGTGGTGTACCTCGACCAGCGCGGCTCGGGGCGCAGCGGGGCACTGTCGGACACCGAGCAGGGCGAGCAGACCCTCGACCTCGACACGCTGGTGGCCGACCTCGACGCGCTGCGCGAGTACCTGGGCGCCGAGAGCCTCGTGCCGCTGGGGCACGGGTTCGGGGCGCTGGTGGCGCTGGAGTACGCGCGGCGCTGGCCGACCCGTACCGCGCGGGTGGTCGTGGTCAATCCCTGGGTGCATTTTCCCGAACTCGCGCTGACGCTGCTGCGCGAGGCGTCCGCGCTGCGCGGCACGCCGCTCGACGATCCCGCCCCGGCCCTGCGGGCGCGCACCCCGGAAGGCGAGTATCCGGCGGTGGGCGCGGCGCGCATCGAGGCGGCCTTCGCGCTGCTCAACGCCCGCGACCTGCTCAACGCGCTGCAATTTCAGGGCGCGCCCAGCCGGATGCGCCTGGAATTCATCGATGCCGGAAGCCAGCTGCTGGGCGGCGGCGAGGTGCAGCAGGCGCTGGTCAACCAGGGCCTGTGGGAGTTCGAGTACGTGCCCTTTTTGCAGGAGATCCGCCGTCCGCTGTTCGTGATCGCGGGCGTCCACGACCGCACCAGCTACCCCGAACAGGTCGAGTGGCTGGCCGACCTCGCGGGAGCCGACGTGACGGTCCTCGACGCCGGGCATTACCCCTGGCTGGACGACGAGGACGCCTTTGCCGAAGCGCTGGAGGAGGCCCTGACGCGCTGAAGGGGGGCGCGGGGGGCCGCGCCGCCGTTCTCCCCGGTCTCTCACAGCTGGGCGGGTATACTCGCCCCGAACCCTATGAAAGGCGTCATTCTCGCTGCCGGACGTGGCAGCCGTCTTCTTCCCGTGAGTGCCGGGCGGCCCAAACCGGCCGTGCCCATCGCGGGGGTGCCCATCATCGCGCGGGCGGTGCGGGCGCTGCGGGCGGCTGGCGTGGGGGAAATCGCGGTGGTGAGCAGCCCGGCGAGCGAGGCCGACCTGCGCGCCGCGACCCGGGGGGAAGGCCCGCTGACCTTCCTGCGGCAGGACGAGCCGCGCGGCACCGGCCACGCCCTGCTCGCGGCGCGCGGCTTTCTGGCGGGCGGCCCGGCGCTGCTGTACCTGGGAGACAACCTCTTTGCCGACCCGCTGGCGCCGCTGGTGCAGGCGCTCGACGGCGCCGACGCGGCGCTGGGGGTCAAGCAGGTGGCGGACCCCAGCGCCTACGGGGTGGCGACCGTGCAGGGCGGCTGGCTGACCCGCCTCGACGAGAAGCCCCGGCGCCCCGCGAGCGACCTGGCGGCCTGCGGGGTCTTCGCCCTGCACGGGCACGTCCTCGAGGAGGTCGAGCGGCTGGAGGTCAGCGAGCGCGGCGAGATCGAGTTTCCGCAGGCGCTGTTGCGGGTGATCGCGGCGGGCGGGCGGGTGCGGGCCGTGCCTTTCGGCGGCTTCTGGAGCGACGCGGGCACGCCCACCGATCTGCTGACCGCCAGCGCCCACTTTCTGGGCTGCCTGCCCCCCCGGGTGGACGGCGACGTGACCGGCAGCGTGCTCAGCGGCGCGGTGGTGGTGGAAGCGGGCGCGGTGGTGCGGGGATCTACCCTCACCGGCCCGCTGTGGATCGGCCCCGGCGCCCGGGTCGTGGACAGCCGCCTGGGGCCGAACGTCAGCGTCGGGCCGCACGCGCAGGTGGAGGAGGCGGTCCTCTCGGACACGCTGGTGGACGAGCACGCCCGCGTCCTGTCGCCGTCACGGCCCCTCACCCACGCGGTGATCGGGCGCCGGGCAACCGTCACCGCGCCCACCCAGGCGGGGCTGCAACTCGCGGTGGGGGACCACAGCGTGCTGCGGGTGTAGACCTGGGCGCCCCGTGCCCGGCCCGCTTATCGCCGCGCCCACACCACCCGCGCCCCCCGGGGCCGTACCCTGGAGCATGACCCAGCATCCTGAGGACCGGCGGCGGCGGCGGACGGGCAAGCAGGCTCCCCAGGCCAGGCAGGCGCGCGGCGAGGTGCTGATCAGCGGCCTGGACACCGGCCCCGCCGAGGGCCAGCGGGGCAACCGCACGCCCACCGAGGACCACGCCCGCTTTCTGCCGCCCGAGGAACGCGAGCCGGAGGACGAGGACGGTTAGGGCCAGCGGCGCCCGCGCGAACCATATACACTCCCCGCTGCGTCCCTGTAAGCTGGACAGGTGCTCTCCTTACAGAAGGCCGCCAGCATCCTTGGGGCGTTCAGCGCTGACCAGCCCGAGTGGGGCGTGCGGGCGCTGGCCGCGCATCTGAGCGTGCCCCGCGCCACGGCCCACGCCTACCTCGCCGGGCTGACGGGCGCCGGGTTTCTGCGCCGCACTCCGGCGGGCAAGTACCGCCTGTCGTGGCATATCGCCGAGATGGGCGCGCAGCTCACCTCGGCGCTGCCGTGGTTTCCCGACGCCCGCGCCCTGATCACCCGGCTGGCGATGGACGTGCAGGCGGTGGCCTTCTTGTGCATCCTGGAGGGCGAGGAGGTCGTCTGCGCGATTCGCGAGCGCCATCCCGACGCCGACATCGACCTGCCGCTCGACATCTACCTGCCGGCCACCGCGACCGCCAGCGGCAAGATCCTGTACGCCCACGCCGACCTCCAGCCGCAGACCTTCGCGGCGCTGACAGACAGCAGCATCACCACCGCCGACGAGTGGCGCACCGAAGTCGCGCGCGTGCGGCGCCGGGGCTACGCCTATTCCATCGAGGAATGGATCCCGGGGCAATGCACCCTGGGCGTGCCCTACCGCCACGCGGGAGGCGTGGTCGCTGCCATCGGCGTGC
The DNA here is from genome assembly GCF_014201885.1 of Deinococcus budaensis. Classification (NCBI taxonomy): domain Bacteria; kingdom Thermotogati; phylum Deinococcota; class Deinococci; order Deinococcales; family Deinococcaceae; genus Deinococcus; species Deinococcus budaensis. The sequence continues at coordinate 201,314 of NZ_JACHFN010000006.1, forward strand.
AGATGAGCGCGGGCCGCTACCTGCGCGAGGAACGCAGCATCCGCGAGCGCGTCCTCGCCACCGTCCGCGAGGCCGAGGGGCTGAACTAACCGCCCTCTCCGCGCAGTCCCATCAACCCCAACTCCCAGTCCAGCGCTTCCAGCACGGCGGGGCTGAGGCCAGGCAGCATCCCGGCCAGGACGGCCGCTTCCTCCAGCGTCCCGGTGAGTAGATCCGGGCCGGAGGGGAGCGCCCGCACCCGCACCTGCCCGTCTCGCAGCACGTCTACCCGCAGCCCGCCGCCCACGGCATCACCGGGGATGTGCACAAGAGGCCGCCGGACTTCCCCGGTCATCTGGAAAGCATGGCCGAATCTTTCCGCCTGACCTCTCTCCATCTGGCGCTCAACTCTTGTCCCCGAAGCTCCAGATTTCGAGGTCGTCCACCGACTCGCTGACCTTTTTCAAACTGGCGAGGTCCTCGCGGCTGGCCTGCTGGGGCTGCGCGGCACCGGCACCTGCCGGGCGCCCCACCGCCCCGGCCATCACCTCGGCGGGCACGGCGGCGAGCATGGAGGCGAGTTGCCGGGGCGTGGCGTCGAGCAGGGCGTCGGACAGGACCTCGTCGGGCACGTCCGCAGAGATGCGGGCGCGGGCGGCGGCGACGGCGGCGGGGTCCACGTCGGGGCGCAGCGCCACCTCCTCGTCGAGGCCAGCGGTGCCGGGGGGCCGGGCCGACGGCAGGCGCGGGCCAGCTGACCGCCGCTTTCTCAGGCTCAGGAGCACAGCCGCCACCACCAGCACGAGCAGCACGATCAGCAGGAACTTCATGCCCCCACCTTACGGTCCGCCCGCCTCCCGGCGCTTCCCCTGACCGGAGGGGCTGCTCCCCAAAGGCAAGAAACGGCCAAGCCCCCATCCGCACGGTCACAGAAGCCGGGAGCCTGCCCCCTCTCCCTCTCCGACCCGCCGCCCGTGGGGGCTGGGGGCTTACGCCTCGCTGTAGGTCTTTTCGATGGGCAGGCCGACCGCGTTGCCCCACTCGGTCCACGAGCCGTCGTAGTTGCGGACCTTGGGGTACCCGAGCAGTTCGCGCAGCACGAACCAGGAGTGGCTGCTGCGCTCGGCGATGCGGCAGTAGGCGATCACGTCCTTGTCGGGGGTCACCCCCTCGCCCGCGTACAGGGCGCTGAGTTCGTCGGCGGTCTTGAAGGTGCCGTCCTCGTTGGTCGCCCGCGCCCAGGGGATGTTCGCCGCGCCGGGGATGTGGCCGCCGCGCAGCACGCCTTCCTGCGGGTAGTTGGGCATGTGGGTGACCTTGCCGGAGAACTCGTCGGGGCTGCGGACATCCACCATCGCGCCCTGTCCGGCCCGCACCGTCTCGATGTGCGCCTTGACCTCGTCGCGGTAGGCACGCAGGCTCTCGTCGCGGCGCAGGGCGGGGTACTGGGTCGGCTCAAAGGAGGGCACGTCGGTGGTCAGCTCGCGGCCTTCCGCCACCCACTTCTGGCGCCCGCCGTTCATCAGCCGCAGGTTCTGCACGCCGTTGTAGCTCAGGAACCAGTAGGCGTAGGCGGCCCACCAGTTGCTCTTGTCGCCGTAGAGAACGATCTGGTCGCCCTCTTTCAGACCCAGGCGGCCCAGGAAAGCCGACAGCTCCTCGGCGCTGACGAACTCGCGCTCGTGGGGGTGCCAGAAGTCGCCCTGCCAGTCCACCTTGACGGCGCCGGGGAGGTGCCCAGTCTCGTACAGCAGGATGTCCTCGTCCACCTCCACGAGGCGGACGCCGGGCGTGTTCAGGTTCTGGGCGACCCAGTCGGTGCTGACGAGGACGTCTTTCGCGTATTCCATAATCTGTTCCTCCTGAAAAGGGGCCTGGGCGGCGGGCCGACGAGCATGCCCAGCTGAGTGTAGGGGGCGCGGGCAATGGTTGACCAAAACGGTCAACTGGACAGGCCTCACCATAGCGTGCGGGAGGTGGGGGGTACAGTGGCCGCATGACCGACCCCGCGCCCCTGCCGGAAAAGCTCCAGAACATCGTGAGCCTGTTCAAGTCCGCGCCCAAGCCGCTGCGGCTCCAGGCCCTGCTGGAATACAGCAAGAAATTGCCCCCGCTGCCCGAGAAGTACGTCGAGCACCCCGAGTTTCTTCAGCCGGTGCCCGAGTGCGCCAGCCCCTTTTTTCTGGTCACCGAGCGGGCAGAGGGCGGCGGCGTGAACATGTATTTCAAGGTGCCGGAAGAAGCGCCCACCGTGCGCGGCTACGCGGGCATCTTGCACGAGGCGCTGGCGGGCGAGTCCCCCGAGACGATCCTGAACATCCCGGACCAGTTCTACATGGACATGGGCCTGACCGAACTGATCACCCCGATGCGCCTGCGCGGCATGGGCGCGATCCTGATGCGGCTGAAAAACGACGTGCGGGAGCACGCGGGGGAGTAACCCGTTGCTGACCCCTCAGCGGCCAGCCGGACAACGTTGTCCGGCTGGCCTCTTTCGGTGACTTTTTCCCTGCCCTACTCCAGCCGGGTGACCTCGCGGGCAGGCGGCCCGCCCCGGTGGGCCTGCATCAGGGCGGCGAGCGCCCGGCCCCGGTGGCTGATGGCCCGCTTTTCCGCGACCGTCATCTCGGCCAGGGTGCGCGCCTCGCCGTCGGGCACGAAGAGGGGGTCGTAGCCGAAGCCGTTCTCGCCGCGCGGGCCTTCCAGGAGCGTGCCGCTCAGCTCGCCCCGGTAGGTTTCCAGGTGCCCGTCGGGGTAGGCCAGGATCACCACCGACACGAACTTCGCGCGGCGGTCGGCCTGGCCGCGCAGGCGCTCGAGCAGGTAGACGTTGCGCTCCAGGTCACTCGCGCGGCCCCCGAAACGGGCGCTGTACACCCCCGGCTGGCCGTCCAGGGCCGCGACCTCCAGACCCGAGTCGTCGGCCAGGGCGGGCGAGCGGGCCATCATCGCCGCCGCGCAGGCTTTGAGGGCGGCGTTTTCCTCGTAAGTCGTGCCCGTCTCCTCGGGGAGGGAAATGCCGTTCAGGCCCGTCAGGCTCCAGCCCAGGCCCCCCAGCGCTTCCTCGATCTCGCGCACCTTGCCCGCATTCCCGGTCGCCACGACCACCCGCATCCCGCTTCCGTCCATTCCCGCGCTGCTGTTCACCCGCCGAGTGTAGGCGAGTGCCGGGGCGGGCGCGTGAAGCTCCCGGCCCGCTTCCGCTGGAAGCGACTGAAAACGGCAGAGAAACCGGGGGAGGACCAGGGTCTGGCCCCGGACGGTGGCTGCCGCTTGACTCTCCCGTGGGTGGAGGGTCTACGGTGACATTCAGGAGGAAACCCCATGGATATCAACCAGGCCCGCTTCCTGTTCGAAGTCCAGCGCGTGGGTGACCGGGTGGCCGCCGAATGCCGGTACATTCCCGGGCGGCCTCGCTCCACCCCCCGTCCTGCGGGGTCCGTCCGTCACGCCCTGGCCCTCTGGCTGCACCACCTCGCCACCCGGCTGGACGTTCCCGAACCTCAGCCCGTTTAAGCGGAAGGTGGTGGAGGCCTGTATGTCGAGCGACCGCCCCGACCGGGCGCTGTACAGCATTGGCCAGTTCGCCAAGCTCACCGGATTTCCCGTCAGGACCCTGCGGTACTACGACGAGGAGGACGTGCTCAAACCGGCCTTCGTCGATCCGGACACCGGGTACCGCTCGTACACCGAGACGCAGCGGCGGCAGATGCACCTCCTGGCCGAAGTCCACATTTTGGAAGTTCCCCTCGAGATGCTGCGCGACTTCATGCGTGACCCCACGCTGGAGCATCAGGGGGTGTTGTACGACTGGAAGATCGCGCAACTGAAGCGGGAGATCGAGCACCGTCAGCATGGCTTGCAATCCCTCCAGCGCAAGCGGGACCACCCCTGGCGAGGGCAACAATACGAGGTGATGGTTGGGCACCAGCCTTCGCGTCCCTGGGTGTCCCTCTACTACGTGACGAACATGTCGGGGTTCGAGGCAGACCGTGAGCAAGCGTTCGGCACCGTCCAGGCTTATCTCTCCCGGCATGGCGTGACGCCCGCCAGTCCACCGACGACGTTGAGCCTGCCGACAAAGACGCACCGCGACGTCTTGAAGGGCGTCGAGGTGTACGCGGGCTTCGAAGTGACGGAGCCTGTTCCGGCGGAAGGGAACGTGCTGGTGGGGACGACGCCAGCGGGGCAGTGGTACGGGGTGAAACATACCGGGCCGTACGAGCACATCTGGCATGTGATGGGCATGTTGCTGGGGCGGATGCAGCAGGACGGCCGGCCGGTGCAGCGGGTAGCGGGGCAATTCCTGACGCGGGAGGTCTTCCACGTCGGGCCGTGGGACACGCCGGATGCCGGGCAGTGGGTCACGGACGTGCAGTGGCTGGTTCGCCAGGACGACGCGGGGACCATCGTCCCCCGGGCGCCTTGATACGGGGCCTATTCAGGGAGCGTGCCTGGGGAACCCCAGCGGCTCTAGAGCATTTGACAGAATTACGGCCCCTGGGGAACGGCGCCCCAGGTGCCTCCCCAAACGCCCAATGCTCTTCTCGAATTCGCTCGCTCTGCTCCGCAGCTTTTCAAGTCCGCTCGGCCAACGAATGCGGAACACCACCGCATTCTTATGGCAAATGCTCTAGGCCAGCGGCACTTCGGCCCGCACCCGCCACCGTTCCTCGCCCTCGCGCTTCTCGAAAAGGGCTACCGAGCGGTACGCCTGGGTGTGGTGGGCCGAGGTCAGCGCCTCCAGCTGCGCCCGCAGGCTCGCCGGGTCGCTGCCGCCGTAGGGCTGCACCAGCGTGAAGTGGGGCCGCCAGGAATCCAGGCCGCGCGGCGTGTGCAGCAGCCCCAGGCGCGCCCGCTCGAAGGGATGCGCGTACCGGCCCTGGGCCGCGAGCACCGCGAACGGCGAGGCGGTCACGAAGCGCGCGAGCCGGGCGAGCAGCAGCGTGTGCAGCACCAGCAGCGGCGCGCCGGGGTCCAGGCGGTGGACCCAGGTTTCGCCGCCGTCCCAGGCCTCCACCCGCCCGCCACTGAGGGTCAAGGTCGCGCCCGGCGACAGGCAGGCCACGCAGGCGCGCGCCTCGGCCTCGATCTGCGGCCACCACGCGGGATCGGTGAAAAAGCCCTCCACCACGGTCAGGTGAAAACCGTAGGGGCCGGCGGCGGTCTGGTCCTGGGGGGTCAGGAAGTCGGGCTGCGGCACCTCCCGCCCGGCCCTCACGTCGAACCCCAGTAGCGCGCTGCCCGCCTCATACAGTGGACTGCCCGCCGGGGGGCAAAGGTAGACGGCGAAGCGGGTGCCGGAGCGGGGGTCAGTCATATCGGGGCCTGTGTGAGCGTGAGAGACATGGGGAGCGCGATCCCGTCAGTCATCCTGAGGCGGCCTCAAAACACCCGCCAGCGGTAGAACAGAAAAGCCAGCGTGGCCGCCAGCGTCGAGGCGATGCCCAGCACGATCCACAACGCTTCCGGGCTTTCGGCAAAGGGCAGCGGCACGTTCATGCCGAAGATGCTGGTGACCAGGGTCGGGATGGCGACCAGAATGGTGGTCACGGTCAGGACCTTCACGACCTGGTTGACGTTGTTGCTGATCACGGACGCAAAGGCCCCCGCCATGCTCGTCAGGATATTGCTGGCGATGCTCGCCATTTCGATGGCCTGGAGGTTCTCGATCAGCACGTCGTCGAGCAGGTCGGAATCCTCCTCGTACATCTCGAAGATGCGGTCGCGCTTGACCCGTTCCATCATCGCCTCGTTGGCCTTGAGGCCGGTGATGAAGTACACCAGGCTCTTTTCGAGCTTCAGGAGGTCCATCAGCTCCTTGTTGCGGGTGGCCGTCTCCATGCGGTCCTCGATGGCGTCCACCCGCTTGTTGATCTGGCGCACGTCGATCAGGAAGCGCTGGGCGTTGCGGAGGAACAGCTGCAGGGTCAGGCGGTTTTTCTTGGCGGTGGAGACCCGGCGCACCAGTCCGCTCACCACGTCGTTCACGACCGGATTCTCCTTAGCGCAGACGGTGACCAGGCAGTGGTCGGTGTGCAGAATGCCCAGCGGCACGGTGTCGTAGGGGATGTCGCTGTCTTCCCCGAGGCGGTAGCTCGTCTGCATGATGATCAGCAGCTGGCCGTCCTCGCGCTCGAAGCGCGACCGCTCGTCGGGGTCGAGGGGATAGCTGAGGTAGTCGAGGTCGAGGCCGGTCTCGCGGCTGACGCGGGCAAGTTCCTCGGCGGTGGGCGCGGTGACGTGAATCCAGCCGCCGTCCACATAGCCGTCGGTGACCTGAAGTTTGCCGCCGATACTGCGGTAGTAGGTCAGCACGGCTGGGCCGCCCTGGGGTTACGGTGTGGCATGGCGCGTCCTCCGGAAAGGTGATGGCGTGGAGCCGGACAAGAGAACCGGGCAGGCCGCCGAACTGGGCGGGTCGTGTTCGGGGGGGGCTTCGTGATGCACGTCCATCACCTCCTTTTCTCGGGGGACGCGCCCACCGGGACAGGGCACCGGCAGACGGGAGCCATGCTAGCGGGGCCAGCCCCACCGGGGCAAGGGTGGCCGCGCCAGACACGTAAAAATCAGCCACGCAAAATCCAGACACGCAGAAACCCCGGTCGCGGGCAACCGGGGCGGGACCAGGCGGGACGGATTTACAACCCGAAAAAGGCGCGGTTCCTGACGATGAACTCTTCCTCGCCGGTCGGCACGTCCTCCTCGGGGAAGATCGCGCTCACCGGGCAGGCGGGCACGCAGGCGCCGCAGTCGATGCACTCGTCGGGGTGGATCAGGAACATCTCGCCCGCGTCGTAGATGCACTCCACGGGGCAGACTTCGGTGCAGGCGTTGTCCTTGACGCCGATGCAGGGGCTGACGATCACGTGCGGCATGGGGGACAGTATGCACAGCCCCCCGGAGCGTGACAAGGGCGGGCGCCTTAAAGTTCGGCGGCGGATTTTCCGCGTCCAGCGGCCCAAAATCCGACCGCGCCCCTCAGGATTCGGGGGCCTGGCGTGGGGCGGGCGCTTCCAGGTACGCCTGGGCCAGCCGCAGGTCGGCGTCCTGGTCCACGTCGGTGCCGATGGCCGCGTGGGGCGTGATCAGCGCGCGGGCAGGGACGCCCAGCAGGGCGCTCACCCGCGCTTCGAGTTCAGGGACCGTCAGGCGGCGGGTCAGCAGGCGCAGCAGCACGCCGGGGCCGATCAGCGCCGCGAGCTTGAGGGGCGCCTTGCGCGCGTCCAGCACCTCGCGCAGCCGGGGCAGGAACTGGCCGATCAGGCGGGGATCGAGCAAAAAGACGTTGCCGCCGGTAAAGCTGCCCTCGCGCACGCGGGCGTAGGTGCGGCGCACCCCCGGAAAGGCCCGCTCGCAGTCCTCGCGGCGCACCACGGGGTAGACCAGCGCCGCGTTCCCGGGGGCCGCGTCCAGCAGCTCCGCGAGCTGGACCGCCGTGACCAGTGGGATGTCCCCGGTCACGACCAGCACCCGCTCGCCGGGGGCCAGCCCGGAGGCCGTCAGCGCCTCCACGCCCGCTTCGAGGTTGCTCAGCAGGGTGCCGTGGTCGGTCACGCGCCCGTCGATCAGCGCGTCCATCGCGGGCGTGGTGGGGCCGACGTAGGCGACGCGCGACACGCAGCCGCTCGCGCGCAGGGCGCGCAGGACATGCAGCGCCATCGGTTCGCCGTTCAACTCGATCAAGGCCTTGACAGGGACGCCGTGCGCCGCCGCAAAGGGATCGCCGGGATCGCCGCCGCCCAGCACGACCGCGCTCCACTGCGTCGCAGGCTTCCCGGCCTCAGATGGACTCATGAAGCCGAGGGTAGCACCCGTCTCCCCTCAGCCGCCTCTCCCCCGGCGCGGCCCGGCGGCGGCGCGCGCAGGCAGATGCAGCGTGGCGCTGAGGCCCGCGCCCGGGGCGCTCCGGAGCCGCAGCTCGCCCCCGTGCAGCTCGGCGGCGCGGCGCACCAGCGCGAGGCCCAGGCCGTGCCCCCCCGCGCCCCGGCTGGCGTCCGGGCGGTAAAACGCCTCGCCCAGCCGCGCCAGGACCTGCGGCGCCACCCCGGGGCCGTCGTCGCGCACCTCGACCTCGGCGCCGCCCGCGCCGTCCTCCCGCACGGTGACCGTCACGGTCGCGCCCGGCGCGTGCAGCGCCGCGTTGGCGGCGAGGTTCCAGATCGCCTGCCCCAGCAGCACCCGGTCGCCGGGCACGGTCAGGGGCTGCGGGGCGATCAGGTCCACGTCGGCTTCGGGGGCGAGTTCGCGGGCACGGTCCACCGCGTCGGCCGCCAGCTCCCGCAGCGGCACCGGCTCGCGGGCCAGCGCGGCCGGGTCACGGGCCAGCAGCAGCAGGTGATCGGCCAGGGTCGAGAGCCGGGTCAGGTCGGTGCCCAGCTCGCGCAGCTCGGCGCGGTAGCGTTCCGGATCGCGCTCGCGGGCCAGGGTCGCGTCCACCCGCGCCCGCAGGGCCGCCAGCGGCGAGCGCAGATCGTGGGCGGCGGCCCGCACGAAGTCCTGCTCGCGGTCGCGGGCGTCGGCCAGGCGGCCAAAGGCGCCCTGAAGCGTCAGGGCCAGTCGGGCGAGTTCGTCTCCGTCGCCCGCCCCCGGCAGCGGCGAGCGCAGGTTCCCGCCCGCCCCGATCCCGCGCGCCGCCCCCTCCAGCCGCTGCACCGGCACCAGCAACCGCCCCGCCACCGCGTACCCCAGCCCCAGCGACAGCGCGAGCGCCAGCGGCAGCAGCCACGCCAGCGCCTGCCCGAAGGCCGCGCGCGCCTCGGCCAGCACCGGCGTGCGCGAGACCACCGTGAGCCGCACGTCGCTGCCGCGCAGGGGCCGCACCACGAGCACCCGCCCCGCCTGGGTGTAGACGTCTGGCGGCAGGTCGGGCTGCACCCCCGCCGGAAACCCCGGGGTGCTCACGCTGCCCTGCGGGGCGGTCAGGCGCAGTTCCAGGTCGCGCGTCTGGTCGTCGGCGTCGGCCAGGCGTTCGAGCGCCCCGGCGTCGAGCCGCGCCACCCCGAACCCGAAGGGCCGCGCCGCCCGCTCGACCGCGTTCTCCACCCGCTCCTGCACGGTGCTCGCCGCGCTCTGGACCTGCCGCACCTGCGAGGCCCACAGGTAACGGTCCACCGCCAGATAAAGGCCCCCCGCGACCAGCACGGCGGCCAGCGCCGTCGCCAGCCCCGCCCACAAGGCCAGCCGGGCACGCAGGGTCAGGCGCACGGGGCCACTCACCGCTCCACCCGGTACCCCCGCCCGCGCTCGCTCGCCACCGCCTCGGGCGCCAGCTTGCGCCGCAGGTAGCGCACGTACACGTCCACGATGCGCGCCTCGCCGCCGAAATCCGGCCCCCACACCCGGCCCAGCAGTTCCTCGCGGGTAAACCAGCGGTCCGGCGCCAGCGCCAGCGCTTCGAGCAGGGCGTATTCGCGGCCCGTCACGGCGACCTCCGCCCCGTCCCAGGTCACCACCCGCGCCACCGTGTCGAGGGTGCCGCGCCCAGCTGCGAAACCCACGCGCGGCGCCGTCTGCCCGCGCTCGCGCCGCGACAAGGCCCGCAGGGTGGCGAGCAGTTCGGGCATGGCGAAGGGCTTGACGAGGTATGCGTCGCCCCCCAGGTCCAGCCCCTGCACCCGGTCTTCCAGCTCGCCGCGCGCCGTCAGAAAGAGGATCGCCGCCTCCGACCCCGCCGCCCGCAGCTCGCGCGCCACCCCGAAGCCGTCCAGCCCCGGCAGCATCACGTCCAGCACGACCAGCGGGTACTCGCCCAGCAGCGCTTCTTCCAGCCCCTCGGGGCCGGTCTGGCGCCAGGCCGCCGCGTAGCCCGCCTCGCGCAGGGCGCTCAGAGTCGGCCCGGCGATCCGGGGGTCGTCCTCGACGAGCAGCAGGCGCATGAGGCCAGTCTAGAGGGCCGGATCAGGCGGGCGTTAACTGGTCGCCGCGCGCCACAGCGCCCACCCCAGCAGGCCCGCGCCCAGCAGCAACAGGCCGCCCAGCACGGGCAGCAGCCAGGGCAGGCGCCGCTGGACCCCGGCGCTGCGTGCCCGCGCCCGCTCCAGCACCGGGGCGGGCAGCCCGCGCGCCGCCAGCGCCAGAATCGTGGGCACCACCACGAGGTCGTCGCCCAGCCCCAGCAGCGGCGTCAGGTCCGGCAGCAGATCGAATGGACTCAGCGCGTAGGCGAGGGCGGCCAGGGCCGCCAGCCGTGCCCGCACGGGCGTGCGCCGGTCGCCCACCGCGAACAGCAGCGCCAGGGCGTCACGCCAGAACAGCCGCACACGGGTCATCACGCTGCCGGGTACGGGGCGGCGGGGGCGGGGGTTCCCGCCCGCCTCTGCTATGCTGCGGCCCGGCATCAGGGCCACCGTCCGCCAGACGGTCCGCCCGGCGCCCCGGAGGTCACCCAGGCAGGTGACTTGCTCGCCCTGCGGCAAGTCGGCGTGTACCGCGAGGACACGCGAGAAGGCACGGAACACCACATCACCGCGACAATCGCCCCGCCGAGCGGGGTGGGTGATGCTCTGGTCCGTTCCGGCTCCTTTTGCTTCAAGGGGGCGTCCGGTTCGGGCGCCTCCCCATATGGGCCGGGCTGTGCTAGGATTTTTCACTGGTGACTCGCCTCCATGACCCACAGGGTGGGGACGAGCGAGAGCTGGCAGCCGGGGGCAGCGTTCTTCCGGCGCGGCAGAAGGAAGGTAGAGATGTTTGCGATCATTCAAAGCGGCGGCAAGCAGTACCGCGTGCAGGAAGGCGACGTTGTGCGCGTCGAGAACCTTCAGGGCGAGGCGGGCGACACGCTGAACCTGACCCCCATCTTCGTCGGCGGCGAGCAGACGGTCTTCGGCGCGGACGCCGGGAAGTTCACGGTGAGCGCCGAGGTCGTCGAGCACGGCCTGGGGCCGAAGATCTACATCCGCAAGTACAAGAGCGGCGTGCAGTACCGCCGCCGCACCGGCCACCGCCAGGGCTTCACGGCGATTCGCATCACGGGCATCCAGGGTTAAGGAGGCAGCGACATGGCTCACAAGAAAGGCGTCGGCTCGTCCAAGAACGGACGCGACAGCAACCCCAAGTACCTGGGCGTGAAGAAGTTCGGCGGCGAAGTCGTCGTGGCGGGCAACATCCTGGTCCGCCAGCGCGGCACCAAGTTCAAGGCGGGCCAGGGCGTGGGCATGGGCCGCGACCACACGCTGTTCGCCCTGACGGACGGCAAGGTCGTCTTCACCAACCGGGGCAACACCGGGCGCTTCATCAGCGTTCAGGCTGCGAGCACCGAAGTCGCCGCCGACTGATTCACGCGCGGCACAGTGCGGCACGCCCTGCCCCGGAGGCGGGGCGTGTTTTTTGAGCTTTCTACGGATTCCGTCCGATTCCTAAACAGTCGGCAGAGCACCGACTGTTCATCCATCTCCCGAAATCCGTATTTTTCCTTCTCCCTTCGGTCGGATTTCAGGCTGTCGTTGGCAGCCTTCCATCGGAATTCGTGTCACCCACAACACAAGAGGTAACTATGGCGTTTCGTGACGTGCTGGACATCGAGGTGGCGGCTGGCAACGGCGGCGACGGCAGCATGAGTTTCCACCGGGCCAAGTACATGGAAAAAGGCGGCCCGGACGGCGGCCACGGCGGGCGCGGGGGCAGCATCATCCTGCGGGCCATCGAGGGCGTCGAGAGCCTGGAGCGGCTGGTGGGCCGCCGCCGGTTCAAGGCCGAGAACGGGGCCTACGGCGAGGGCCGGTTGCGCCAGGGGTCCGACGGCCAGGACACCTATATCGACGTGCCGGTGGGCACCACCGCCTTCGACCGTGACAGCGGCCGGGTGATCGCGGACCTCGTGCGCGTCGGCCAGGAGAAGGTGATCGCGCGCGGAGGCTTCGGCGGACGCGGCAACTCGACCTTTGTCAGCAGCACCCGGCAGGCGCCGCGCTTCGCCGAGCTGGGCACGCCGGGCGAGAAGCGCCGGGTGCGGCTGGAGCTGCGCCTGATCGCGGACGTGGGCCTGGTGGGCTACCCCAACGCGGGCAAGAGCAGCCTGCTGGCGGCCCTCTCGCGGGCGAACCCGGCGATTGCCGATTACCCCTTCACGACCCTTTCCCCCATCCTGGGCGTGGTGGAGGCCGGAAGCGGCGAGCAGCGCTTCACGATGGCCGACATTCCCGGCATCATCGAGGGCGCCTCGGAAGGCCGGGGCCTGGGCCTGGAGTTCCTGCGCCACATCAGCCGCACCCGGTTGCTGGTCTACGTGCTGGACGTGACCCGTGACCCGGTGGGCGAACTGCGCGCCCTTCAGGCCGAGCTGCGCGCCTACGACCCGACTCTGCTGGAGAGCGTGGCCTGCGTGGCGCTGAACAAGGTCGAACTGGTCGAACCCGACCTCGCTGCCTTTGCGGAAGACGAACTCGCCGAATTCGGCCTGCCGGTCCTGCGGGTCAGCGCGGTGACCGGTCAGGGCCTGCCCGAGCTGCGCCAGGCGCTGTTCGAACTGCTGCCCGACCGCGAGCTGTGGGCGCAGACGCACGCGCTGGAGGTTGAGGAGGAGGTCGTGCGCGAAGCGCCCCTCACCATCACCTTCCGCGAGGGCGACCCCGAGCGCGGGCAGACGGCGCCCGAGCGCATCTGGGACGTGGAGGGCGGCGGTTTCGAGGCCCGCATCAACCGCTTTGCGCGGCATATGGAGGACGCCGCCGAGTACATCTCGGGGCTGTTCAAGCGCCAGGGCCTGTACAAGGAACTCAAGAAGGCCGGCGCGCGCGCGGGCGACACCGTCGAGATCGGCCCCTTCCGCTTCGAGTATTTCGAGGACGAGGAATAGGCCGCGAGGTCAGCGAAGCGGCGTCACGGGAATTGCCCTGTGACGCCGCTTTCCTGGGCTGGAGGCCTCAACCCTTGGTCAGAATCCGCACGCTGAGCATCCGGTCGGGGGTGGCGCCCTCGATGGGCACCTCCTGGCCGCTGCTGGTGTCGCTGGTGCGGGTCAGCTTGGCCAGCACGTCCTGGCCCTGCACGACCTTGCCGAAGATGGTGTGCCGGCCGTTGAGAAAATCGGTGGGCGCCAGCGTGATGAAAAACTGCGAGCCGTTGGTGGCCGGGCCGCTGTTCGCCATCGCCAGGACGCCGGGGGCGTCGAAAGTCAGGCTGGTGCGGAACTCGTCGGCAAACGAGTAGCCGGGGCCGCCCGTGCCCCAGGCGTCCTTTTTGCTCTCGTCGGCGCTGAGGGGGTCACCGGTCTGGGCCATGAACCCCTCGATCACCCGGTGAAAGCGCAGGCCGTCGAAGTAGCGGTTGCGCGCCAGCGTCACGAAGTTGTTCACGGTGACGGGCGTCTCCTCCTCGTAGAGGTCGGCCAGAATCTGGCCCCGGTTGGTGTCGATCAGGGCGTAGTAGTCTTTGCCCTCCTCCAGCGCCGGGGCGGGCGCGGCCCCGAACTCGCGCACCGGCTGCGCGCCCAGCGGAGCCACCAGGGTGTAGCCGCTGGGAACCGCCCCGGGCTGGGTGGTCGCCGCCGTCTCCCCGGCGGGGGTTTCCCCGGTGGCCGTCTCTTGGGTCGCTGCGTCGGGCGTCTCGGTTGCTGGCGTCTCGGTCTCCGGGGCCTGGGCTTCCGGGGTGTCGGTCTGGCTCTGCGCCGGGGTCTCGGCGTCGGTGCTGGCGGCATTGCGGTCCTGGCAGGCCGTCAGGGTGAGCAGGGCGGTGAGCATCAGCAGGGCGCGCTTCATGGCCCCCAGTGTAGCCGCCCCCGGATGAGGCCGGGCCTGCCGCGCCGCCCGGCCCGCCCTGCACCGGGCTTCTTCTACACTGGTCGGCGTGATCGTGACGATAGACGGAGTGGCCGCCAGCGGCAAGTCGAGCGTGGCGTCGGGCGTCGCGCGGGCGCTGGGCGTGCCCTACGTGAGCAGCGGGCTGCTGTACCGCGCCGCGACCCTGCTGGGGCTGGAAGCCGGGCTGCGGCTGGAGAACGCGGCGGAACTGCTCGCGCACCTGCGGGCGCAGCCGCTGCGGCTCGAAGCGCTGGCGGAAGGCAACCGGGTATGGGTGGAGGAGCGCGACCTCACCGCCGATCTGCATTCCTCGCGGGTGGACCGGGGGGTCAGCGTGGTCGCGGCGCTGCCGGAGGTGCGGGCCTGGGTAGACGGCCAGCTCCGCGCCCTGCCCGAACCCTTCGTGGCCGAGGGGCGCGACATGGGCACGGCGGTCTTTCCGCAGGCAGCGGCCAAGTTCTACCTCACCGCCAGTCCCCGCGTGCGTGCCGAGCGCCGCGCCCGGGAACGCCCCGAGGACGTGCCCGCCATCGAGGCCGCCCTGGTCGAGCGCGACCGCCTGGACACCGTGCAAAGTGCGCCCGCGCCCGACGCCCGGGTGATCGACACCGGCAACCTGACGCTGGAGGGCGTGATCGGGGCGGTGCTGGCGGGGCTGCCTGCGCGCCAGGGGTAGCGGCAGCGGGGAGCAAGGAAGGAGGGCAGGGAGTGTCGCCACCCCTGCCCCCTTTTGCGGCCGTCCCTGTTCAGGCTCAGCGCACGACGTTGAACTTCTGGCTGGTGTAGGTCTCGGTGTGGGCGGGGTTGCTCTCGTCGCCCAGCGCCTTGAGCACCCGCAGCCGCAGCTGGTACTGCCCGGCGGGCGCCTCGCTGCCGCCGCTGAGCTTGCCGTCCCACGCGAAGGTGTCGAAGGCGTCGCTGGTGGCGTCGGCGTAGACGTTGGTCGCGTTGCGGCCCCAGTAGTTGTACACGGCGATGGTGTCACGCACGGCCCCGCTGGCGTCCAGCAGTTCCAGGGTCACCCGGCGCGACTGGTGGGCGAAGTTCGCCAGCACGGCGGGCGCGTCCATCACGCTGAAGACCTTGCCCGCGCTGTCCTTCACGTCCACCTTCTTGAAGGTGTAGTCGGGCAGGGCGGCGGGCACCTCGCCTTCCTGGTACAGCTCGTCGGCCGCGTCGTCAGTCAGGGCGGGGAAGTTGTAGACCGCGTTGCCGATCCGCACGTCGCCCAGCACCTTGATGCTCTGGTAGTCGCCCTTGAAGCCGCTGTAGGGCACGCTCAGGCTGTTGCCCGCCGCGCTTTGCAGGTACACGTACCCGCCGTACTGCGAACGGTCGGGCGCGCCCGCGGGCGGCGTGACCACCAGGTTCAGCTCGACCTCACCGAAGGGGGGCACAACGATCTCGACGCCACCGTTGCCCTTGGAGTCAAGTTCCGCCTGCTGCCCGTTGATGGTCATGCTGGCGTACTGATCAAAAGGCCGGGGAGCCAGCGTCGTGCCGCCCAGCGTGAGCGCCGGGTAGTGGAACGCCGTGTAGACCTCGCGGCGCGCGCCGGTGTTCTTCAGGACCACGACCTTGCGGCGGGTGGCGAAGGTGTCGCTTTCGCCCAGGCTGAGCTTGCTGGGGGTCACGGTGACGGTGTTGTTGTAGGCGCTCACCACATCGACCATGCCCGCGCCCTGAAGCTGCACGTAGGTGGGCAGGCCCTCGACCAGCGTGCCGCCGTTCAGGAACCAGCGCAGGTTCGCCGTGTTCATCAGGCGGGTGCGCATGTCCTTGGCCTGGATGGTGGGGTAGGCCTGGAGCATCAGCGCGGCCACGCCCGCCACGTGCGGCGCCGCCATGCTGGTGCCGCTCAGCACCGCGTAACCGCTGGCTTCCTGGGTCAGGGGGTAGGCGCTCTTGATCAGGCCGCCGGGCGCGGCGATGTCGGGCTTGAGTTCCAGGTCAGGCGAGGCCCCGTAGGAGGAAAAGGAGCTGATCGCGTTGCCGGTGGGGTTGGCAAAGCTCTGGGTGTCGGCGTTGAAGGTCATGGAGACGCCGCTCTCGATCAGGCTGTCGATCTTCTTGCCGTCGTCTTGCAGGATCGAGACGACCGGAATCTCGACCGCCACGTTGTCGCTGGCGCTGCTGGGCGCGACGGTCGGGCTGATGAAGCCGGGCTGGTTGTTGTAGATGATGACGGCCTTCGCGCCGGCCTTCTGCGCGTTGAGGACCTTGATGCGGAAAGCGCAGGTGCCGCGCTGAATCAGGACGGCCTTGCCTGCCAGGCTGTTCGCCTCGTAGGCCACGCAGCCGTCGTTGGCCGTGGCGGGCGTGCTGCCGGGCGCTTTGGTGATGGGCAGGGTCAGGCCGCTGGGCGCGTCGGGGGCGCCGGTCGCGGGCTGGTAGCCGATCTTGCTGCCGCCCGGGTTGATCGTGAAGTTGGAGAGTTCGAGCTTGACGTTGTCCACCGAGGCGGTGGAGATCACGTTCTCGCCCAGGCTGGGGGCGCCGGTGGCGAACTGGCCGCTGGTGCCGCTGTTGCCTGCCGAGACGGTCACGACCATGCCCTTTTTGACCAGGCGGCTGGCGGCCTTGGCGGTGGGGTACTCGGGCCACTGGAAAGACGCCCCGATGCTCATGTTCAGCACCTGCATCCCGTCCTTGTAGGCACGCTCCATCGCGGCCAGCATGATGTCGGACTGGGTGCTGCCCTCGCAGCCGAACACCTTGTAGGCGCCGAAAGACACCTCAGGCGCGACCCCCTTGAACCCGGCCGCCGCGTCGTTGCCGCCCACGATGCCCGCCACGTGAGAACCGTGGCCGCCGCAGTCGTCGGGGTTGTTGTCGGGCACGGGGGTGAAGTCGTACTCGCCGGTCGCCTTGTCCTGCGAGCCGAACTTGTCGCCCACGAAGTCGTATCCGGCGACCACGCGGCCCCGGAAGGCCGGATGCTCCAGGTCGATGCCGGTGTCCATCACGGCGACCTTGACGCCCTTGCCGGTCAGGCCCAGCTCGTTCTGGGCGATGTCCGCGCCGGTCATGCCCACCGCGCTGCTCATCTCCGGGCGCAGGGCGGCGTTCAGGTCACGCTGCACCTGGGGCCGCTCGACCCGCTCGACCGGATACACCGCCAGCACGCCCGGCAACCGGGTGATCTGGTTGATCTCGGCCTCGCCCGCCTCCACGCTGAAGCCGTTGAACAGCGTGCTGTAGGAGGCGACTTCCTGGTAGGTGACGCCGCGCTGGGCCGCCAGCGCACGGAAGCTGGCCTGCTGCGCGCCGACGCTCTGGGCGCCCAGGGCGGTGGGGTCGCCTTCGAGTTCCACGAACCACTTGCCGGGCACGGCGGCCAAGCTGCGCAGGCCCGCAGGCATGGGGGTGCTGGCGCCGGGGGTGGTGGGGGCGGTGGCCGACGGCGTCTGACCGCAGGCCGCCATCACCAGGGCCACGGTCAGCAGGGAAAGACTTTTCAGCGAGTTCTTCACGGCATGACTCCTTTGAGAGGGGGCAGGAAAGCGGGGCACCTTAGCGGCGCGCCAGCAGAATCTGGTAGGTGTTGGTGGCCTTGTCGTCGGCGGCCTTCTCGTCGTCGTGGATGGTAAAGCTGGTCACGACCACCGTGTAGGTCCCGGCCTGCGGCACGTTGAAGCGGATGTCGGCCTCCAGCCCCGCCCCACTGTCGTCGTCCTTTTCCAGCACGGTCTTGCCGTCGGGCATCAGGATCATCACGTAGGGGTCGAGGGTGCTGGCCGGGTTGACGCTGAGGCTCTTGACCGTCAGGCGCAGCATGTCGCCCGCCGCCGCCTCGAACTTGAAGTAGTCCATGTCGCGCGCCTGCCCGGCGATGATGCCCGTCTGGGCGGTCCCCACGGGCAGGGCACGCGCCGCCGCCACGCTGTCGTTCGGTTCGCCCGCGTCGAGCGCCACGTTCACCGTGTCGGTCGCCTCGGCCGTGTTGCCGGCCCCGTCACGGGCGACCGCGCGGTAGGTCACGGTCCCGTTTTGTGCCGCCGTGAGGGTGGTGTCCGCCGCCTCGAAGGGGGCCGCCGTGTCGGTCGCGATCAGGGTCTCGCCCCGGTAGAAGCGGACCTCGGTCACGCCCACGTTGTCCTGGGCGTCGGCCACCAGCTTCACGCCGCCCGCCGTGAGCGTCTCGGGGGCCGCGGTCAGGGTGACGCTGGGGCGCACCGTGTCCTGCGAGCCGCAGGCAGACAGCAACACACCGGTAAGCAGGGCGAGAAACAGGCTGCGGTTAGGCTTCATGAGAACTCCTTGAGTGAGAGGCCACCGGGAAAAGCACGGGGTCAGGGCACACGCAGGCCCGGACACTTCGGCGGCGGCGTGAAGAGAGTGATTGTGCTGTGATCTGGCAAGCGGCATCCTATCCCGCCGACGCTGCTCTTGCAAGGGTTTCCCACCGGACTGCCAGCCAGTTCTCATGGAAGCGGGCGACCGGAGGGTGAGGCGGCCGCGCGGGCGGCACCAAAAAAGCGGGGGCCGCAGCCCCCACTTCTCCCCCTCGCCCCCGGCTTACTTGATGGAGACGAGGCTGGTGTAGAAGGCGCCCAGGCCTTCGTTGGCGGTGGTGTTGGAAAAGCGCACGTAGTAGGCCCCGGCGGTGGCCGCCTTGAAGCTGGCGACACTGTCGCCCCCGCCCTTGTTGATCGCCTCGGCGACCCGCTTGCCCTCGGCGACCACCGCGCCGTCAGCGCCGAGCAGGTCCACCTGGACGTTGGTCTTGGATCCCAGGCTGGCCGCGAGGCCCTGCACCGTCAGCGTCTGCCCGGCGGCGAGGTTGAACTTCAGGTAGTCCACGTCCGCGCCGCTGACCTCCGGCGCGTACACGAAGTTCGCGCTGTCGAAGGCGCCGCCGAACAGCAGCCCTCCGGCAAAGGCCGCCGCGTTCGCGGGGGTCTGAAGCGCGGTCAGGTCGGTGGCGGTCTGCACCGAGTTGTTGCGGAAAAGAGACTCCCCGACCACGCTGTACTCGTAGAAGTCCACCTGATGGGCGTAGCTGAGGTTCTGGGTCTGGCCCGCCACGACCGTGATCTCGCCCACGACGTTGTCGCGGGTGCCGCCGTACTCGTTGACGCTGGGACCGGCGACACTCACGCGGTAGCGGCCGGGTTCCACGCCGAAGAAGCGCGCGACGCCGGAGAACTGGGTCTTGGCACTGGCTTCGAGCTGCCCGTTGCCCGTGCGGCCGAGGTAGGGCATGCCCTTGTTCTGGCCGCCCAGGGGGGTCAGGATCACGTCGGTGCCGGTGATGCTCGACGCCTCGGAGAT
This sequence comes from Deinococcus budaensis, assembly GCF_014201885.1. NCBI lineage: Bacteria > Thermotogati > Deinococcota > Deinococci > Deinococcales > Deinococcaceae > Deinococcus > Deinococcus budaensis. The sequence goes on from NZ_JACHFN010000006.1 coordinate 220,306, forward strand.
GTCCACGACCTCAACCTCGACCGCGCCGCCGTCGGTGGGCACCCGGCCCGCTTTCAGCTCCTCCAGCGCCCGCTTGACGTTGACGCGGTTGAAGCCCTGGGTGCGGGGGTCTTTCATGGGGTCGCCGCTGGCCGCGAGCAGCTTCTTGATCTGGTAGGGGGTCAGGTCGGGCTTGATCTGGAGCAGCAGCGCCGCCGCGCCCGAGACGACCGGTCCCGCCATGCTGGTGCCGCCGAACAGGCCGTAGCCGGTGTTGGTGGTGCTGTAGGTCGTCAGGCCGTTGTCGCCGGGAGCGAAGAGGTCCACCCGGGCGCCCAGGTTGCTGAAGTCGGCCTTCATGTCGTCGCCCGCGCTGGCGCCCACGTTGATCGCGCCGGTGTACGCGCCGGGGCCGGACATCTGCCCGCGGTGGTCGTTGCCCGCCGAGCCGACGACCACGACCCGCTTGCTCAGGGCGTAGTCCACCGCCTCCTTGATGACCTGGGTGTAGCCGCCCCCGCCCCAGGAGTTGTTCAGGATCTTGGCCCCGTTATTCACCGCGAACACGAAGCCCTTGGCGACGTTGAAGCTGCCGGTAAACCCCCGCTCGTCGAAAATGCGGATGGGCATCAGGATGGCGTCGGGCGCCACACCCGCGCCGCCCACGCCGTTGCCGATTCGCTCGCCGATGGTGCCCGCCGAACCGCTGCCGTGGTCGCCGGTGGTCAGCGGCAGGTCGGGGGTCAGCAGCTTGCCGCTGCGGGTGTCCAGGCCGGTCACGATCTTGCCCTCGGCCTTGAGGTCCTCGTGCTGGCGGTTGAAGTCGTCGTCAATCACGGCGACCGTCACGCCCTGGCCGGTCGAGACGCCGCGCACCTGATCGGCCTGGATCTGCCTGATCCACCACTGCTTGACGCTCAGCGGATCGCTGTCGGCCTGGGCGCGCAGGTCCTGGGTGTTCAGCGCCCCGGCGTCCGGCACCTCGGGCAGGGTCACGTCGTAGGTGTTCGCCTCGGCAAAGCGCAGGCCCTGGACCGGGCTGACATTCAGCGCCGCCGCCACCCGCGCCACGCTGAGCGGCTCGGGCAGCGCGAGCAGCGCCAGCCCCAGCTGGGGAATGGTGTCCACCGTGCGCGCGCCCAGGTGGGCGGCCAGGCGGTCCACGAAGGCGCGGTCCTGGTAGCCGATCACCAGTTCCTGGCGGGTGCTGGCCTCGTTGCCGGTCTTGGTCAGGCCCGAGAGGTCCGGCAGCAGCTGCCCGCGCAGGGCGCTGAGGCGCGGCGTGCCCGCCAGGCTCTGGCGCAGGGCGGCCGCGTCGGGAGCGGCCGGGGCCGTGCCCGACGCCGGGGCCGTGCCGCTGGGAACGGTGCCGCCGCAGGCCGCGAGCAGCAGCGCGGCGCTCAGGCTGATGAGGGTGAGGCGCTTGTTCATCACTTGTCTCCCGTCGTGAAGTTGCTGACCAGCCCTTCGCAGACCGGCCCGCCGAAGTTGCACAGGTCCAGCGAGTAGAAGATCGAGTAGTAGTCCTGCGCGATGCTCACGGCGTCGCCGCTCTTGCTGAAGGCCGCCGCCGACACGTCGAAGGTGTAGGCGTGGTTGCTCTCCAGCGCGGGCAGCAGGGCCGTGCTGTTGGCGTTAAAGGCGATGGAGTAGGTGTCGCCCGCATTCTTCAGCTCGGGCGCCGTGCCGTCGTCGCTGAACAGGTTGTCCTCCGCCTCGCCGCTGCACAGCACCTCGCCCCAGAAGCAGTTGGCGCTCTGCTGCGGGTAGTCGTTGACCATCACGTAAAACTGGCGGTAGTCGCCCACCTTGCTCGACACGTTCCACGCCAGGGTCGGCGTGCGCGACACGCCCTTGTCGTGGTCGGCGGGCTTGAGGTTGCTGAGCGTGAAGCTGGTCAGCGGAGTGGTGCTCACCACGTCGCTGCGGACGCTCTGGCCAGAGTTGAAGACCTCGTACTGGTAGTAGACCTTCTTGCCCGCTTCCAGGCTGGGGCTGCCGTCCTTGGTGGCCCGCGCCGCGCCTTCGAGCGTCTTGAGCAGCCGGAAGGTGTTGCCGTCTTCGCTGGTCCAGACCCGGGTGCCCAGCGGCGCTCCTGCCAGCCCGCTCACGTAGTTCCAGCTCAGGTCCACCCACAGGGTGCTCTGCTCGGTGGGTGCCCCGTCCGGGCCGATGGGCGCGTTGAAGTTCACCTTCTGCGAGATGGTGACCGCCCGGGCCTTCGCGTCGCGGACGCTAGTCAGCGCGGCGTCGTTGGGCTTGTCGTCCACGATCACGATGGGAATGCGGCGCTCCAGGCGGTTTTCGTTGCTGTCGTAGGCGACCACGTACAGCTCGGTCGGGCCACGCACGCCGCGCAGCGAGTTGCCCGCCAGCGTGACGGCGGCCGTAAAGGAGGTGTTCTTGGGGTCGGTGGTGGCCGAGCCGCGCGTGCCGAACAGGGCGCTGCTGGGCACGCTGCCCACGCCCACGTAGGTGATCGAGGGGCTGTTCTCGGGGTTGGCGGAGGTGGTCGTGACCTGCACCGGCACGCCCGTGCTGGCATTGAACTGGGCGGCGGTGGCCGGATCGTTGCTGAAGTCCTGGGCTTCCTTGCCCAGCAGGTACTTCACGTCCAGCCGGGGAGCGTTCGCGGGCAGGGTCGTCGCAAAGGCGTTTTTCTGGATGGCGTTGAGCGGCATGTTGCTGCCGGCCATCACCCGCAGGCCCTCGATGCGGGAAGCCGCGTAGCCCTCTTTCTTGAAGCTGAGGTTGTACACGCCCGGATCGAGCTTGAGGGTGAATTTCCCCTCGGCGTTGGTGGCGCCCGTCAGCGGGGTCCCGTTGGCCTGCTCGACCGTGATCTGGCTGCCGGGCACCAGCTTGCCGCCCGTCGAGTTGGCGAGGTAGCCCGTCACGGTGGCGCTGCCGCTTCCGAGGATGCTGGTGTCGGCGGGTGGGGTGGTCTCCGGAGGGGTGGCGCCGGGACCGCCGCAAGCGGCCAGCAGCAGGGCGCTGGACAGAACAACGAGGGGCAGCGTGCGGGCTGGTTTCATGTGAACTCCTTGAACCCCGGATGGTGCGGAATGATCAGAGCAAGCGCAGAGACACGCAAGAAGTTGGCTGACCTCTACACATCAGGCCTTTTGTCCGGTGAGGGCGATCATACCCTTGCCCCTCACCAGAAACAAGGTTTTCCCACAAAGCCGCCGGGCAAGGCGTGGAGGGGGGTTCGGAGGCGAACCGGGAGCGCGCGGGCGCGGCCCTTCCCCTGGTCGGGAAGGGCCGCGCCCGCGCGAGTCAGGCTGACCTACGGGCCAGCGTCAGGGCCGGGCGACGGTGATCACGGGGGAGGTCCAGGTCTCCGTGTGACCGGGGTTGCCCGCGTCACCGAGGGCCTTGAGCACCGTGACTTTCACGACGTACTGCCCGTTGGGCACAGCCTTGCGCTTGTTCTGCGCGTTGTCGCTGACGCCGCGGCTCCAGCTCACCATGCCGTCCCAGCCGAAGGCGAAGAACCCGGTGGCGGTCGAGCTGCGCGGCAGGTACTCGTCGGTGCTGGCGTTGAAAAACTGCGAGTTCACCGGCTGCCCCGTCGCCGCGTCGACGATGTCCATCTTCAGCGAGCGGGCGAAGTGGTCGAGGTGGAACAGGAAGTAGGGGGAGTCGCCCTCCTGCATGGTGAAGGTGGTCGGCGCCGTGATGGGCTGGTAGCTGCCGCCGCCCAGCGCGCGGGCCATCGTCTTGGTGCCGGTCAGCACGGGGAGCTTCTGGTAGTCGCCCTGGAAGCCCGCGTAGGGCACGCGCAGGGGCGTCCCGGCGCCCTGCGGGGTGAAGACGAGGTAGCCGCCATAGACGCTGAGGTCCGCGCTGTTCGGGGTGATCGTCGCGGTGACCTGGGCGCTGCCGCCCGCCGGAACGGTGACCGTCTGCGCGTTGAAGCTGACCTCCGCACCGGGGCCGAAGGTCCGGACGGTGTAGTTGCCCATCGAGGTCAGCGCCCCCTGGTGGCTCACCGCGTAGGTCACGGGGGCCGAACCACTGTTGGTGATCGTCAGGGTCTGGGGCTTCACTCCAGCCTCGCTCTCACCCAGCGAGAGCTTGCTGGGGGTCACGGTGACGCGGGTGCTCAGCGCGTTCACCACATTGACCATGCCCGCGCCCTGGCGGTGGACATAGTCGAGGTAGCCCAGCGCGGGGTTGCCGTTCCAGGGCTTGGGCACGGCGGTGTTCTGCAAGAGGCCGCGCATGTCCCCCGCGCGGATGGGCTGCCCGGCCTGGCGCTTGGCCTCGATCACCAGGGCCGCCACGCCCGCCACGTGCGGCGAGGCCATGCTGGTGCCGCTGAGGGTCGCGTAGCCGCCAGAGGCCAGGCTGAGGGGGTAGGCCGCCCGGATCAGGCCGCCGGGCGCGCCGAGGTCGGGCTTGAGGCTGAGGTCCGCCGACAGACCGTAGGAGCTGGAGGTGTCCAGCGTGTTGCCGGTGGGGTTGACGTAGCTGCCCGATCCCGCCGTCCAGGTCATGCTGGCGCCGGGGGTGCCCGCGATCAGGTCGTTGATGGCCTTGCCCAGGGCGTCGGACACGCCCACCACGGGAATGGTGATGGCCGGGTCGGTCGGGGCGGGGGGAGCGACGCTGGCCGCCAGCGGCCCCACCGCGTTGTTGTAGAGGATCACGGCGGCGGCCCCGGCCTGCTGGGCATTGAAGGCCTTGATGTAAAAGGCGCAGGACCCGCGCCGGATCAGCACGGCCTTGCCGGCCAGCGAGTTGGCGGGAAGCGCCGCGCAGCCGTCGTTGAGGGTCGTGGGAGTCCCCGTCTTGGCGAGGGGCAGGGTGCCGCTGGTCGGCGCGGTGGGCGAGGGCGAGGCGGCCTGGTAACCCACCTTGGTGCCGTCGCTGAGCACCAGCTCATTGAGGTAGACGTGGCTGTTCATGAAGTTCGCCACGCCGATGACCTTGTCGCCCACGCCGGGAGCGCCCGCCGCCCACACGCCGCCCGTGCCGCTGTTGCCGATGGAGGCCGCGACGACCACGCCCGCGTCCACCAGGTTGCTGGCGGCGACGGCGCTGGGGTACTCGGGCCAGGAGTTGAAGGCCGAGCCGATGCTCATGTTCAGCACGTCCATGCCGTCGGCCAGCACGCGCTCCATCGCCTGCACCATGATGTCGGCCGAGGTGCTGCCCGCGCAGCCGAAGACGCGGTAGACGCCCAGCGAGGCGCCGGGGGCCACGCCCTTGACGGCCGGGCCGTTGCCCGCCGCGATCCCGGCCACGTGCGTGCCGTGGCCGGCGCAGTCGTCCACGTTGTCCTGGCCGGGCACCGGGGTGTTCGAGCCGTTGAAGGCGTCGCCCACCAGGTCATACTGCGCCACCACGCGGCCCTGGAAGTCCGGGTGGTCGAGGTCAAGGCCGGTGTCCATGATGGCGATCTTGACGCCCTTGCCGGTCAGGCCCAGCTCGTTTTGCGCCGTGTCCACGCCCGTCTGCCCGATGGCGGTGGTCATGTCGGGGGCCTCGGCGGGGGTCAGCTCGGGCAGGGTGACGTTCAGGACCGGGTAGATGGCCTTCACGCCGTCGAGGTCCCGGAGCTTGCCCAGGTCGGCGGGGTCCACCCGCACCGAGACGCCGTTGAAGAGCCGCTCGAATTCCAGGCGGTCCTCAAATTTGACGCCCGCCGCCTTGGCCTGCTGGCGGAACAGCTGGCGCTCCTGCGCGGCGCCCGCGCGGCTGCCCCCCTTGCTGGTGGGCTTGCCCCGGAACTCCACGAACCAGAGCTGCGGCGTCTCGTTGTCGGTCTGGGCGGTGGGCACCGAGAGCGTGGTGAGCAGCCCGGCGGGCGCGGCGGCGGGAGCCTGCGAGGCCACCGGGGCCTGCTGGGTGCCGCAGGCGGTCAGGGCGAGCGAAAGGAGGGCGGCGGCGGAACCACGCTGGAACAAGGCACTCTTCATCTGGGGTCTCCCTGACGGCACGCGAGAAATTCGGCCCGGGCGTGAGGGCCGCCGGGGTCGCTCTCCTCGTGTCCTTAAGAACTTTTAATGCTTGAGGGGGACTATACCCCTGCCCCAGAATGAAAAGGATGAGCCAGAAAAGGGAGGAAGACCACCTTCAGGCCCTGCTGGGCCGCAAGGTTGGGCGTGCGTGGGGGCGGAGGCGCCGCCTGGAGTATCTCCAGCGGCTGAGTCGGCGCTCCTGACCGGCCGCTCGGAGAACGCGGCAACAGCCGGTCAGCTCAGCGCAGCTCGGTCAGTGGTCCCAGCGCGACCACGGTCGGACGGGTCAGCGGGCAGAGGGCCAGCACGGCCTGCACGTCCTCCAGGGTGACGCGGGCGGCGCGGTCCACCAGTTCGGCGGTGCTCAGCGGGCGCCCCAGCGCGAGGTGTTCCATGCCCAGCAGGAACAGGCGGCCCTGCGGGGTCTCGGCGCGCAGCAGCGTGGAGACGGCCAGCTTGCGCGCGGCGCGGCGCACGGCGGCTTCCGTCAGCGCGGCGGGGGCGGTCGCCAACACGGCGCGGTAGGCGTCCAGCACCGCCTGCGCGCGCCCGGGGTCGCAGGAAAAGCCGCCCTCGAAGCTGCCTGCGTCCGCGTAGTCGAGGTGCCCGAGGTCGGCGCTGTCGGCCAGCCCGGTGTCCAGCAGCGCCCAGTACAGCAGCCCGTTCTCGCCGCCGATGAGTTCAGCCAGCACCGCCGCCGCCTCGCGCAGGGGGTGCCGGGCAGGCAGACCGGGAAAGGCCAGCGCGACCTGCACGCGCGACAGGGCGGGGTCGTGCAGGGTGCGGAGGGTGCCGGGCGCGGCGGGCGGCGCCGCCGGAACGCTGGACGCGGGCGTGCCGGCGGCCCAGTCCCCCAGCGTCTCCTCTGCCCAGGCCAGGACAGCCTCCGGGTCGAAAGCGCCGACGACCGCCAGCGTCACCCGGTCCGCGCCGTAGCGTTCGCGCCAGTGGCGGACCAGCGCCTCGCGGCTCAGGGCGCCCACCGTCTGCGGGGTGCCCAGCACGGCGTGGCCCAGCGGGTGCGCGCCCCAGAAGTCGGCCCGCAGCTCGTCGGCCACCCGCACGCCGGGCTGGTCGGCGTACATGGCGATCTCTTCGAGAATCACGCCGCGCTCGGTTTCGATATCGCCCGCGCGTAGGGCCGGGCGCAGCAGCTCGGTCAGGGTGTCCAGCAGTTCGGGCGTGTGCTCGGGCAGCGTGGCCGCGTGGTAGACGGTCGCCTCCTCGCCCGTAAAGGCGTTGGCGTGGCCGCCCAGCTCGTCGAGGCGCGCGTTGAGTTCGGCGGCGCTCAGCCGCTCGGACCCCTTGAACATCAGGTGTTCGAGGAAATGCGAGGCGCCCAGCTCGGCGGGCCGCTCGTCGCGCGCGCCCGTCGCCACGAAGTACCCGGCGGCGACCGTCTGCGCGTCCGGGTCGGGTTCGAGCAGCAGGGTCAGGCCATTGGGGAGAATGCGGGGGGACAGGGTGGGCGGCTCGGCGGCGGGCCGGGTCATGCCGCCTCCCCCGCGCCCGCCAGGGCCGCCGGGCCGAGGGTCACGACGGTGGCCTGCGCGGCGGGGTCGTAGCCGGCCAGGAAGGCGTTGACCCCTTCCAGCGTCAGGGCGCTCAGCTCGGCGCGCAGGGCCACCACCGGGCGGACGTGCCCGAACAGCGCCAGGTCGCGGGTGAGGCCCCCAGCGCGGGCACGCAGGCTCTCGGCCCCGAAGACGACGCTGGCGGTCAGGCCCGCGCGGGCGCGCCCGAACTCGGCGGCCGTCAGGCCCTGCGGCAGCCGCGCGAGTTCGGCCAGCACCACCGCCAGCGTCTCGGGGGCCTGCTGCGGGGTGCTGCCCGCGTAGGCGTTCAGGAAGCCCTGCCCCGCCAGCACGACCGGCGAGGCGCCCACGCTGTAGGCCAGCCCGCGTTCCTCGCGCACCGCGTGAAAGAGGCGGCTGGCGCTGCCGCCCGACAGCGCCGTCAGCGCGACCTGCCAGTTGAGCCAGTTGGGACTGCGCGGCGAGACCCCCGGCGCGCTGAGGCTCAGGTGCGTCTGCTCGCCCTCCGGATGAGGGACGTGGGCGCGCAGGCCGGGGCGAAAGTGGGCCGGGACGGGCGCGTCCTCGCCGGGGCGCCACCCCGAGAAGGTCCGCTCGACCAGGGCGCGCACCTCCGGCGGCTCGGCGTCCGCGACCAGACCCAGCACGCTGCCGCGCGTGCCGTAGCGGGTCAGGAACGCCCCCACGCTGTCCGCGCTGAGGGCCGCCAGGCCCTCCGGGGTGCCGCTCGCCGGGTGGGCGTAGCCCGCAAAGGGCGAGGCCGGGTCCGCCGGGAAAGCCAGCCGCCGCGCCTCCACCGCCAGGCGGTCGGGCGGGCTGTCCTCCAGGCCCTCCAGGTCCTGCCGGGCGAGGTCCGTCAGGATGGGCAGTTCCTCCGGCGGCAGGGCCGGGCGCAGCAACAGGTCGGCCACCAGCCCCAGCGCAGCGGGCAGGTCGCGGCTCAGGCCACTCACGCCGAAGCGGGTCGCCTCCGGGCCGACGCCCCCGCTGCGCCGCACGCCCAGGTCGTCGAAGGCGTCTCCCAGCGCGCGGGCGCTCCGGCCCCCGGCGCCCTTGTGAAGCCACTCTTCGAGCACGCTCGCCGACCCCTCGCGGCCCCGGGGGTCGTGGGCGCTCCCCACCGGCACGCGCAGGTCAAGCGCGAAGCCGGGTCCCCGGCGGCGCTCGAAGGCCAGGGTCAGGCCGCTGTCCAGGTTCCAGACCTGCGCTTCGGGGGCGGGCGTCGTCGTCACGGGGGGCGTCACCGGGGGATTGTACCCCGCTCCCGCGCGGCGACTGGGAGCCAGACGACAGGCCGCTCTCCTCTCTTTTCACGTGCCGTCAGCCCGGCGCAACTCCGGCGGCGGCGGCGCGTGCAGCTCCAGCCGCTCGCCGCTGCGGGGATGGATGAAGCTCAGCCGCTCGGCGTGCAGCCAGTAGCCCAGGTCGCCCGGCAACCCCGGCAGCTCGGGCCTTGGCCCGCCGCCCGGCACGTAGAGCGGGTCCCCGACCAGCGGATGTCCGACAGAAGCGAGGTGAATGCGAATCTGGTGGGGCCGCCCGGAATGAATGTCCACCTCGAAGAGGGTGCTGCCCTCCTCCGCCCGGCGCTCCAGCACCCGGGCCACGCTGCGCGACGCCTTGCCCGCCGCGCTCGCCGCGTACACGCGGCCCAGCCGGGGGTGCGGCACCGGGCCGATGGGCGCGGTGATGTCGTAGGCTTGCCCCTCCGCCAGCCCGGCAGAGAGCGCCCGGTACCGCTTCTCGACCGCCTGCGCCCGCCAGGCGCGCAGCAGCACCGACGCGGCCGGGGGCGTGCGCGCGAACAGCACCAGCCCCGAGGTCCCGCGCCCCAGGCGGTGCAGCGGCGTGGCTTCCGGAAAGTCGCGCCGCACGCAGGCCAGCAGCGTGTGGTCGAGAAAGCCCCCGCCCGGCAGGGTGGGCAGCCCCGACGGCTTGGCGACCGCCAGCAGCTCGGCGTCGCGGTGCAGGACCTCGAAAGCCAGCGGCGCGTCCGGCTCGTGCCAGGGGGGACGCCGCCATTCGAGCGTCTGGCCGGGCCGCAGCACCTCGCCCCCATGCACGCCCAGGCCGTCCAGACGGACCTCGCCGCCCTCCAGCCGCGCCCGCCACTCGGCCTCGCCGGAATGGCGGTAGTGCCGCGTCAGGTACGCGAGGACGCTCAGGTCACGGGCGCGCGGTCCCAGCGTCTCGCGGTAGGTGTAACCGCCGTTGAGGGCCATAGAGGCAGCCTAGCGGAGCCGGGCGCGCTTCCGGGAACCGGGACGCCGGGGGTGTCCTGAGGGCGGGGCGGGCGGGTGCCGGGCGCTCCTCACTGTGTCGGGCGGCCCGGCAACGCTCATCGACGCGCCCGATGCTGGGGCAGATGCTGCGCCGTCCCCTCCGTCTGCTGCTCGTGTTGCTCCTGATTGCCGGGGCCGCCTACCTGCTGTGGCCATACCTGGAACAGGCCCGCCGCTATTCGGCGCTGCTCGCGGCCCCCACACCGGCCGAGGGGAGCTTGCCCAATCCGCTGCCCGGCCAACGGTTCGTGGACACCTGGGGGGCTGCCCGCAGCGCGGGGCGCAGGCACGAAGGCGTGGACATCTTCGCCCCGCGCGGCACCCCGATTCGCGCCACCACGCCGGGCGTCGTGCTCAACGTGGGCGAGAACCGTCTGGGCGGGCGCACGGTGATGATCCTCGGCCCCGGCGGACAGCGGCACTACTACGCGCACCTGGAACGCTACCGCGAGGACCTTCAAGAAGGCGACTGGGTTCAGGCGGGCGACGTGGTGGGGTACGTCGGGGACAGCGGCAACGCGCGGGGCACGCCGCCGCACCTGCACTACGGGATTTACACGGGAGGCGGGGCGATCAATCCGTATCCGCTGCTGCAAGGGGAGTGAAATGGGAAGGAATTACAAGTCCACATGCTGGAAGCTTGTTGGGTAAGCGAGCAGGTATGAGCCTGTTGGGAAGTTGAGTGCTCTGACAATCGTGAGCACCTGGGCGATGACCCTTTGTGGCTCTTGCCTGACCTGCTCATCAATCTCAATGCTCAGTTCTACGACACCCATGCCCACTTGAGGGCCGGAGACATAGCCTATCGCCAGTCTTTCCAATGTCAGCTTTAAAGCGTCTTCAATCTCGTTCTGTTCATTGACTCCAAAGTCATCTGCCAATGGAAATATAAGCTCAATAAAATCCACTTGGGATGCGTCCTCTTTCATTCCATCCCTACTGCCAGCACCACACACTCGCGGCGGCTGACCGACAGCTCGGCGCAGAGCAGGCGCGGGTGTCCCCACAATGCCTCCCGCTCGGGATCGCCCGTGTGCGGCGAGAGGTTCAGAGGATGTGCGGAAGTCATGCGAGCACCGCCAGCGCCTCGTCCAACCCGGCCCCCAGGGCACGCAGGGTCCTGAGCGTGCCTGCCCGGTGCAGCCGCAGCGCCCGGTCGAAGTCCCCGGCGTGGACGGCGAAGGAGCGCATCACCGGAGTCTCCGGCGTGGTGCCCGAGTCCAGAAACCCCACCAGCGCCAGCCGCAGGGCCGCCGACTGCACAGCCTCAGGCGCCCGCCCCACCCGAATCTTCTTGCGGCTGACGTAAGGGTCGTCCGTGAGGAGGCGGGTGCAGCCCGCCCAGGGATCCGGCGCGGCGTACTCGACCGCCCGCAGGCCGCTCATGGCGATGGCCCCCGCGCACTGCGGGCAGGGCTGCACGGTGGTCAGCACGGTCCAGCCGTGCGCGTCCGGGCGCGGAACTTCCCGCAGGTCCAGCAGCGCGTTGATCTCCGCATGCGCGAGGTCATGGCCCGAGATCGCGCCGCCCTCCACCCCCCGCGCCTCGCCCAAGCGGTTGCGGCCCCGCGCGATCACCTCCCCGCCCGCGTCCACCACGACCGCTCCGATGGGGTAGGAGCCGCACAGGTAGGCGGTCCAGGCTTCATCGAGGGCGGCGGACCAGCCCGGGAAGGCGGCCAGCAAGGCGGGGTGCGTGGGGGTTCCCGCTGCCTGCCTCCCGCGCACCCCGCCCCCGTCGCCCTTCACAGCGCCCCCCGGTTCTTCTCGATCAATTCGTCGAGCGCCTCGCGCAGCAAGGACGCCTCGGTGCGGCCCAGCGCGCCCGAGAGCTTGGAGAGGCGTTCAAGCTGGCTCTTGGGGTAGTAGTTCGATTTCAGGACCATCTTGCTCTCCACATAGATGCAGGCCCGGCCCCGGCCCTCGCGTTTGGCGCGGACCATCGCCTCGTCGGCGGCGCGCTTGAGGTCGGCGTAGCCCTGCGCGTGGGCGGGGCGGGCCGCCAGGCCCACGCTGAGGCCCAGCGGACGCGGCCACTGCGGGTCGCGGTGAATCTGGAAATGCCGGATCACCTCGTCGAGCAGGATCAGCGCCGTCTCGGCCGCCGTCTCAGGCAAGATCGCCGCGTATTCGTCGCCGCCGATGCGCCCGATCAGGCTCCCGCCCGGCAGACTGCCCGACAGCAGCCGCTCGACGCCGCGCAGCACCCGGTCGCCCTCGGCGCGCCCCAGCGTGTCGTTCAGCAGCTTGAAATGGTCGAGGTCCAGCACCGCCAGCGTGAGCGGCGCTCCCCCCAGCCGCTCGAAAGCGTCCTCGAAGGCAGCAGGCGACAGGATGTCAGGTCGGGCCATGGGGAATCCTCCTGAGAAAGGGCTGAAAAGTTTGTCGTATGTTTCTTCAATATATATACGTCAGTCCTATGGCCTCAGGCAAGCCCCCCGGAAAGGTGCGTGCTGGTGGGCCTTGAGCGTCCTACGCTCAGATTGTTGGACTCCAGCATTTGACATTTCTGGCCCGGTGAGACTAGGATTCCGTCTGGAACGGCAAAAACCGCCGGGCAGTCCGGCGGGGGTTTGCCCCACGACTTCACTTCACAGGAGGGACACCCATGCTGAAACCTTTGGGCGACCGCGTTCTCGTTGAGATCATCGAAGAAACCGAGCAGAAGACCGCCGGGGGCCTGTACGTGCCCGACACCGCCAAGGAAAAGAGCCAGCGCGGCAAGGTCATCGCCGTCGGCAGCGGCAAGATGCTCGACAACGGCACGCGCGTCGCGCTGGATGTCAACACCGGTGACACCGTGTACTTCGCCAAGTACGGCGGCACCGAAGTGAGCCTCGAAGGCAAGAACTACTCGATTCTCAGCGAGCGCGACATTCTCGCCATCGTCGAGTAAGACCCCCCGGGAGAGGCCCCCGCGCCTCCCTCACCGGGTCAGACCTTCTCCCCCCTTTTTCTCTGCACGCTTAAGGAGTAGTCCTCATGGCCAAACAACTTGTATTTGACGAGTCCGCCCGCCGCAGCCTGGAGCGCGGCGTTAACGCTGTCGCCAACGCCGTCAAGGTCACCCTGGGGCCGCGCGGCCGCAACGTCGTGATCGAGAAGAAGTTCGGCAGCCCCACGATCACCAAGGACGGCGTGACCGTCGCCAAGGAGATCGAGCTGGAGGACAAGCTCGAGAACATCGGCGCGCAGCTCCTGAAGGAAGTCGCCTCCAAGACCAACGACATCACGGGTGACGGCACCACCACCGCCACCGTGCTGGGTCAGGCCGTCGTCAAGGAGGGCCTGCGCAACGTGGCCGCCGGAGCCAACCCGCTGGCCCTCAAGCGCGGCATCGACAAGGCCGTGGCCGTCGCCATCGAGGAGATCAAGCGCCTCGCCGTGCCCGTCGAGGACAGCGACGCGATCAAGAAGGTCGCCGGGATCAGCGCCAACGACGATCAGGTCGGCCAGGAGATCGCCAACGCGATGGACAAGGTCGGCAAGGAAGGCGTCATCACCATCGAGGAGTCCAAGGGCTTCGACACCGAAGTGGACGTCGTGGAAGGGATGCAGTTCGACAAGGGTTACATCAGCCCCTACTTCATCACCAGCCCCGACACGATGGAAGCCGTGCTGGAGGACGCCTACATCCTGATCAATGAGAAGAAGGTCGGGGCCTTGAAGGACCTGCTCCCCGTGCTGGAAAAGGTCGCGCAGACGGGCCGCCCGCTGCTGATCATCGCCGAAGACGTGGAGGGCGAGGCGCTCGCCACCCTGGTCGTGAACAAGCTGCGCGGCACCCTGAACATCGCCGCCGTGAAGGCGCCCGGCTTCGGTGACCGCCGCAAGGAAATGCTGCGCGACATCGCTGCCGTGACCGGCGGTCAGGTTGTCAGCGAGGACCTCGGCCACAAGCTGGAAAACGTCGGCATGGACATGCTGGGCCGCGCCGCGCGCATCCGCATCACCAAGGACGAGACCACCATCGTGGACGGCAAGGGCGAGCAGAGCGAGATCGACGCCCGCGTCAACGCGATCAAGGCCGAGCGCGAGACCACCGACTCGGACTACGCCCGTGAGAAGCTCGACGAGCGCCTCGCCAAGCTGGCGGGCGGCGTGGCCGTGATCCGCGTCGGCGCGGCGACCGAGACCGAACTCAAGGAGAAGAAGCACCGCTACGAGGATGCGCTGTCCACCGCCCGCTCGGCGGTCGAGGAAGGCATCGTCGCGGGCGGCGGCACCACGCTGCTGCGGATCATCCCGGCGGTTCGCAAGGCCGCCGAGGGTCTGGAAGGCGACGAGGCCACCGGCGCGCGCATCCTGATCCGCGCCCTGGAGGAGCCTGCCCGCCAGATCGCCGTGAACGCGGGCGAGGAAGGCAGCGTCATCGTGAACGCGGTCATCAACTCCGACAAGGCCCGCTACGGCTTCAACGCCGCGACCGGCGAGTACGTCGAGGACATGGTCGCCGCCGGCATCGTGGACCCCGCCAAGGTGACCCGCACGGCCCTTCAGAACGCCGCCTCCATCGGCGCGCTGATCCTGACCACCGAGGCCATCGTCTCCGACAAGCCCGAGAAGGAAAAGGCCGCTCCGGCGGGCGGCATGGGCGGCGGCGACATGGGCGGGATGGACTTCTAACCAAGAGCAGGCACTCCTGCGTTGTAAGCGGCAAGAAAGGCGAGGGGCCGCCCCCGAGCCTGAGGCCACCACAACGCAGGACAGGAAAGGAGGCCGGGGCATAATGCTCCGGCCTTCTTCTTGCCGTCGGCTAGGATCGGGAGCGTGCCTTCTCCCGACCTTTACGTCTTCTCCGGTCTACCCGGAACCGGCAAAAGCAGTCTGGCCCGGCGGCTCGCTCAATATCGGCGGGCCGCTTACTTGCGGGTGGACACGGTGGAGGCGGCGCTGCTGAACGCCGGGCACCGTGAAGTCACTGTGGAGGGGTACGCCGTGGAATATGCGCTGGCAGAAGACAATCTGCTGTTGGGACTGAACGTGGTTGCGGACTGCGTGAATCCGCTGGCGCTCACGCGTAAGGCATGGGCTGAGGTGGCGCGGCAGGCTGGAAGCAGGCTCGTCAATATTGAGGTCGTCTGTTCGGACGTAGAGGAGCATCGGCGGCGGGTGGACGCCCGGTGGGAGGAGGACGGCCAACATCTGCCAAAGTGGTCGCCCCCCGACTGGGACGGGGTTCAGGAGTCTGTGTGGAAGTACGAAGTTTGGATGACGCCTAGGCTGGTGCTCGATACGGCACACGGGACACCCCAGGAAAACTTTGCAGCGTTGCTGAACCTGCTCGGTGAGCAGGGCTGATGCCTCCCACCCTCCTCCTCGTCTCCGGCCTGCCCGCTTCCGGCAAAACCCACCTCGGCTCACGGCTGGCGCGGGAGCTGGGGTGGCCCTTTGTGAGCAAGGACGAGTACAAGCAGGTGTTGCACAGCCACCTGCCGGAACTGACGCGCGCCCAGGCTGGGCCGCTGAGTTTCGAGCTGATGTACCACGTCGCCGGGGTGGTGCTGGCAGCGGGCGGCGACGTGGTGCTGGAGACGCACTTTTACCGGGGCGTCAGCGAACCGAAGATTGAAGGGCTGGCGCAGGCGCACGGCGCGGGCGTGGTCCAGCTCTTCTGCGAGGCTTCCCTGGACGAACTGCGACAGCGGCACGCCGCGCGGGTGGCCTCGGGTGCCCGGCCCCACATCGACCTCCCCTTCGACCACGCCGAGCTGCCGCACAACGCCTGCTGGACGCCGCTCGCGCTGGCGGCTCCGCTGCGCCGGGTGGACACGATCCAGCCCCAGGACACCGCCGACCTCGTGCACTGGATACGCCAACAGGGCTGAGGGGAAGGCTTGCCCGGAACCCTCCCCTCTTCGGCTGGCGGCTGACCGCCGGAAGCTGGCGACTTCTCTTACGCCCCGTACTTCTGCAACTTCAGCGCGTTCGCCATCAGCAGCGGCATGATCTCGGTGCCGCGCCGGAGGCCCAGGCTGCCTCTTTGCGCCTCCTCCTCGGTGTAGCGGGCGGCCAGATCCTTGCGGCCATACCGGCTCTGAATCAGCAGCGGGACCGGGTGCCAGGAATGGCTGGCGAGCTTGCTGGGTGTGGAGTGGTCGCCCACGATGCACAGCACGTCGGGGTTCAGGGCGCGCAGCCGGGGCAGCAGGGCGTCGAACAGCTCGACTTTCTTCACCTTGGCGGCAAAGTCGCCGTCCTCGCCGGTCGAGTCGGTCTTCTTGATGTGGAAGTAGAAGAAGTCGTAGTTCTCCCAGTGCTCGGTGAGTGCGGCGACCTTGCCCTCCAGCGCGTCCTCCTCGCCCTCGACCGGCAGCACCTCCATCCCGACGAGGCTGGCGAGGCCCTTGTACATCGGGTAAGACGCGATGCAGGCGGCCCGCAGCCCGTAGATGTCCGCGAAGGACGGGAAGTGCGGCACGTCGCTGTAGCCCCGGAACAGCACCCCGTTGACCTGGGGTTCTTCCGCCAGCGCGGCCTCGGCGCGGGCCACAAAGGCGTTGACCAGCTCGGCGGTGCGGGCGCTGGTGGGGTCGCTCGCCTCGGCGGTGAGGGGAGGCACGCCGGTCACCTGGGGGTCCACGTCGCTGATGTTGGCGCCCAGACCCTGCCCGGCCTCGTCCACGCCGCCCGAGCGGAAGACGACCACGAAGCGGTGCTCGGACTCGGTGTAGATCTCGACCGGGGTGCCCAGAATCTCGGGAATGGCGGCGCGCAGCTTGGCAACCACTTCCACGTTCTTCTCGTCGCTGGGGCGCCCGGCGCGGCGGTCCACGATCACCCGGCCTGCCCCCAGCGAGGCGAAGTTGCCGCGCACGGCCACGTCCCCGGCGCCCAGCCGCACGCCGATGCCCACCGCCGAGAGCGCCCCGCGCCCCACGACGTACTTCAATGGATCGTAGCCGAAGAGGCTGAGGTGCCCCGGTCCGCTGCCCGGCGTGATCCCCGCGCCCACAAGTTCGGCCAACCCCAGCTGCGACTCCTGGGCCAGCGCGTCGAGGTGGGGCGTCTGCGCGCTGGCCAGCTCGGTCTCGCCGTTGACCGTGAGGGGCAGGCCGCCCACCCCGTCGAGCACGACCATCAGGATCTTGCTGTCCGTCTTCTTGGCGAGGGGGCGGATGGTGTCGATCAGGTCGCTCATAAGCCCTACTGTACCCGCCACACCAAGCCGGGGGGGGGCCGGGGTCGGGCCGGGGGGAAGCGCAGGACCGGGCCGCCCCACACTGGAGGCGGCCCGGTCAGGCAGAGCAGGGAGCGGGTCTCAGCGCCCGTCCACCCGGCCGTCGGCGGCGTCGGCCACGACCTCGTCCATGCGGCGCACGACCTGTTCGGCCCGGACCTCGGCGCGGGCCTCGCTCATGGCGGGCCGGCGGGTGGCCAGGAACGAGCCGATCACCGCGATGGCGGCCATCACGCCCCAGAACAGCGGGGTGGGCATGTGGAAGGTGGGCACCGCCGGAAAGACCTCGTGCGCGGCTTCCAGCGTCTCGATGCCCAGCTTGACGGCGATCCAGGCGACCAGCGCGTAGGCCACGTTGTCGAAGGCGGGGTAGCGGTTGAGCAGCCGCAGGAAGACGGTCGCCGCGATCCGCATCAGGATCAAGCCGATGATGCCGCCGATCACCACGATGGTGAGGCCCTGCTCGCGCGGCATGTCCCGGGGAATCAAGGCCACGCCCGCCAGGATGGAGTCCACGCTAAAGGCCAGGTCGGTGAGGTTGAGCAGCACCACGGTCGCCCAGAAGCCGCGTCCCTTGGCGTTCGCGGCAGCTTCGTCCTCGCTGTGGCCCTTTTTCAGGAAGTGGCTGATCGCCAGGTAGGCGAGATAGAGGGCGCCGAAGGCCCGCAGCCACCAGTACTCCAGCACGTAGGAGGCCAGCAGCACGCCCAGAATCCGCAGCACGACCGCGCCGCCGATGCCGTAGGCCAGCGCCTTGCGCTGAAGGTCTCCGGCGAGGTGCCGCACCATCACCGCCAGGACCAGGGCGTTGTCTGCCGAGAGCAGGCCCTCCAGCAGGACCAGGGTGCCGAGAATCGCCCAGGTCTCGGCATTCAGGGGGGGCATTTCGAGGTTGAACATAAACATGGCAGTCTAGCCGCCCGGTGGGGGGAAAAAGTGGGCGGCGCCCCCGCGCCCCGCCTAGCGCACAATCTGCCCGGCCCCGTCCAGCGCCGGGTAGTCTTCCCCGCGCTCGCGGTAGCCCGGCGCCAGGTCGGGATAGCCCCACTCGAAGGCGAGGCGGGCCAGGTCGGCCTCCTCCAGTTGCGGCGCGTCGTACAGCCCGGCGGCGAGGCGCTGGCGCTGGGCCTCGAAGAGGATGGTCGCGGCGGCCACCGACACGTTGAGGCTCTGGACCATGCCCAACATGGGAATCACGATGTTGGCGTCGGCGGCCCCGGCGGCCTCGTCGGACACGCCCCACTTCTCGGCGCCCAGCAGGACGCAGGTGGGCCGGGTGTAGTCGGGGTCGCGGTAGTCCACGCTGCGCTGCGAGAGGTGGGTGGCGAGCACCTGAAAGCCGTGGCCCTGAAGCGCGCGCACCGCGCCGAGCGTGTCGGCGTGCGCCCGCACCGGCACCCACTTGTGCGCGCTGCCGGAAGTCGCCCCGTAGGTCTGGCCCTCGAAGGTGGCGAGCGGCCCGCCCCGCGGCGCGACCGCGTGCGCTTCGAGCACCCCCACCGCGTCGCAGGTCCGCACGATGGCGCTGAGGTTGTGGGGCTTGTTGACCTCGTCCATCAGCACGGTCAAGGTGGGCTGGCGCCTGCGGAGCACCCGCAGAATCTTCTGGTACCGTTCGGGCGTCATCGGGAGGCAGGGTAGCGCACCCGGCCCCGGTCCTGATCTGGCACGCTCAAGCGGCCCTCAACCCCGGAGCCGGCGGGCCTCAGCCCCCGTCAGCTTGGGCGTGTTAGCACTGAAGGATGAAGTTCGCCCCCCTGCTTGTGGCCGCCCTGCTGGCGGCGCCCGCGCCCGCGCTCGCCGCACCCACGGGCCGCGACGTGGAGCGCGCCGCCACCCGCGCCGCGCAGGCGCTCGACGGCGTGCTGCGCGACTGCCCGGCCAGTTTCGCCCGGATCGGCACCCCGCAGAAAAAGTGCGTGGGGGTCGGCGGCACCGTCGAGCAGGCCCGCGCCCGGCTGGGCACGGCGCTGGGGGCCGACCTCTACGGCGTGTGGCGCAGCCGCGACGAGCAGCGCAGCGTCTACAACTGGGTGCGCGCGCCCGGCGGCTACGTCTACCTGCGCCTGCAACCCGATCCCGACGGGCGCGCCCAGACGCTGGGGTACTTCGACACCCCCCCAGGAACGGCCCCGGCCGCTGCGGCCAAAGCCCCGGCGCCCCCGGCCCCGGCACGCCGCGCGCCCAGCAGTCCGGCCACGGCGAGCGCCCCCCGCCCGCCTGCCCGCACCACCCCGGCGCCCCGCCCCGCAGCGCCCCCGGCCCCGGCCAAGTCTGCCCCGACGGCGGCCTCGGCGCGCAGCCTGGCCCCGCAACCCTTTGCCCGCACCCTGCAACTCCAGGCCCAACGCCTGAACGGCGCGGACGTGCGGGCGGTGCAAGACCGGCTGATCGCCCTGACGCGCCCCAGCGGCGGCGGGCGGGGTGACGGCTGGTACGGCCCGGTCACGGCGGCGACCGTGCGGGCTTTTCAGGCGGCCAATGGGCTGGCCGTCACGGGCCGGGTGGACCGGGCGACCTGGGATCTGCTGTTCAGTTCCAGCGCCCGCACCTTCGCCGCCGACAGCATTCGCTGAGGTGGGGGACCCCCACCGGGGTCCAGAAAAAGCTCCCGGCTGCTGTCGTCGGGAGCGGTCCGCCCGACTTCACCCGGTCGGGTTGAATTGTGGAACGCCCTCAGGGTACGCCGCGTTTTCCTGAACTGGGTTTGCGCCGGGTCAGTAAACCTTCATCGGTGGGCGCGAGGGGGGCGGGGAATTTCTCCCCCCAGCCTCCAGGCGGGAAAGCTGGACCTGGATGTCGACGAGGTCAACGCCCCCCAGGCCGGAGCGTGGGGGGCGTGGGGAAGACGGAAGCTCAGTAGCGGTAGAGGGTGGTCTCGGTGACCTGCACGCTGAGGGTCCGGTCGGCGCCGCGCGCCACGGTGAGGGTCGCGCTGCTCCCGGCGCGGACCAGGGTGCCCTGGTAGCCGGTGGTCGTCTGACGGGTGCCCTGAAGCGCGTAGCCTTCGCGCTGCAACTCCGCGACCTTCTGGTCGTAGGCGCTGCGGGCCGGGTCCTGCACCTGGGTCCCCGTGATGGCGCCCAGCAGGCTGCGGAAGAGGTCGAGCACGACCGCCGCGCCCGGCTGGGCCGGAGCCACCTGCACCGGGGCCGACTGGACCGGAGTCACGGCGACCGGCACGGCGAACTCGACGTTGAGGTTGGTGGTGGCGCCGGCACGGACGGTGATGGTGGTGGTGTAGTCGCGGAAGCCGGGCGCCTGCACCCGCACCGGGTA